>DASQMQ010000329.1:0-3488 GCA_035645455.1 Pseudonocardia sp. | reverse complement strand
GGTGGCCAGGCCGGCGACCACGGCGGGCACCTCGGCCCAGTGCGGGACGAACCGCACCCGCTCCGGCGGCAGCGGCACCGCGGTGGCGACCAGCGCCCCGGAGACCCCGGGTTCGGGGTCCTCCCGGGCGCCGTAGACCTCCAGCACCACGACCTCGTCGGCCAGCCCGAGCGCGGCGCCGAACGCCCCGGCGAACTCCCGGGTGCGCGAGTACAGGTGCGGCTGGAACGCCACCACCACCCGCCCGTGCCCGCCGACCACGTCGCGGGCGGCCCGCAGCTGGGCGGCGACCTTCGTCGGGTGGTGGGCGTAGTCGTCGTAGACCGCGACGCCGGCGGCCCGGCCGCGGAACTCGAACCGGCGCCGGACGCCGTCGAACTCGGCCAGCCCGGCCAGCACGGTCACCGGGTCGGCGCCCAGCTCGACCGCCGCGAGCAGCGCGGCCAGCGCGTTGAGCGCCATGTGCTCGCCGGGGACCGACAGCCGCAGCAGGTGCTCCACCCCGGCGTGGCGCAGCACCACCCGGGCCCCGGAGCCCTCCGGCCGGAACTCGATCAGCCGGGCGTCGCACTCCGGGCCGTGGCCGTAGCGGCGCACGCGCAGCCCGCGGGCCTCCGCCGCGGCCGCCAGTGCCGCCGCCCCGGGGTCGTCCGCGCAGGTCACCAGGATCCCGCCGGGCACGATCCGGTCCAGGAACGCGCGGAACGCGGCCTCGTAGGCGGCCGCGCTGCCGTAGTGGTCGAGGTGGTCGGCCTCGACGTTGGTCACCACCGCGACCTCGGGGCTGAACGCCAGGAACGACCCGTCGCTCTCGTCGGCCTCGGCGACGAACACCTCGCCGCTGCCCTCGTGCGCCCCGGAGCCGGACGCCGTCAGGTCGCCGCCGATGGCGAACGACGGATCCAGGCCGCAGTGCTGCAGGGCCACGGTCAGCATGGACGTCGTCGAGGTCTTGCCGGCGGTGCCGGTGACCGCGGCCAGCCGCCGGCCCTCGGTGAGCGCGGCCAGGGCGCGCGCCCGGTGCACGACGTCCAGGCCGCGCTCGCGGGCCGCGGCCAGCTCGGGGTTGATCTCCCGGATGGCGCTGGAGACCACGACGGTGGCCGGTGCGGCGGGCAGGTGGGCCGGGTCGTGGCCGACCTCGACCCGGGCGCCCAGCGCCCGCAGGGCCAGCACGGTGCGCGAGTCCTTGGCGTCCGACCCGGACACCTGCACCCCACGGGCCAGCAGGATCCGGGCGATGCCGCTCATCCCGGCGCCGCCGATGCCGATCAGGTGCACCCGCCGGCCGGGGCCGACCGCGGCCGCGTCGAGCCCGGCGGCGATCCGGGTGGCCGGCTCGGTGCCGCTGCCGGCGGTCATGCCCGCACCGCCACCACGTCCAGGGCGATCCGGGCCAGCAGCACGTCGGCGTCGGCGTGGCCGGAGGCGCGGGCGGCGCGACCCATGGCGGCCAGCCGGGGCGGGTCGGTGAGCAGCGGCACCAGCTCGGCCAGCACCCGGTCGCCGGTCAGCTCGGCGTCCGGGACCAGCACCCCGCCACCGGCCTCCACCACCGGGTTCGCGTTCAGCGCCTGCTCACCGTTGCCGTGCGGGAGCGGCACGTACACCGCGGGCAGCCCGACCGCGGAGACCTCGGCCACGGTCATCGCCCCGGACCGGCCGAGCACGGCGTCCGCGGCGGCGTAGGCCATGTGCATCTGGTCGATGTAGGGCAGCGGCACGTAGCCGCGGGCCGGTGGGGCCGCGGTGCCGCCCTTGCCGTGCGCGTGCAGCACCGCGATGCCCGCGCGCAGCAGCCGGGGCAGCGCGTCGGCGAGCGCGGTGTTCAGCGTGCGCGCGCCCTGGGAGCCGCCGAACACCAGCAGCACCGGGCCGTGCGGGGGCAGGCCGAACAGGTGCCGGGCGCGCATCCGCAGCCCGGCCCGGTCCAGCGTGGTCACCGCGCGGCGCAGCGGGATGCCGACCACCTCGGCGTGGGGCAGTCCGCTGCCGGGCACCGCGGCCGCCACCCGTTCGGCGAACCGGGCACCCACCTTGTTGGCCAGCCCGGCGCGGGCGTTGGCCTCGTGCACGACCACCGGCACCCGGCCACGGGCGCCCAGGTAGGCCGGCAGCGCCACGTACCCGCCGAACCCGACGACCAGGTCGGCGTCGACCTCGGTGAGCACCCGGCGCACGCAGGCGACGGCGCCGCGCACCCGCATCGGCAGCTTCAGCAGGTCGCCACTGGGTCTGCGGGGCAGCGGCACCGGCGGGATCAGCTCCAGCCGGTAGCCGCGGGCCGGGATGAGCGTGGTGTCCAGCCCGCGCTCGGTGCCCAGCGCGGTGACCCGCGTCCCGGGGGCCAGGCGGACCAGCGCGTCGGCGAAGGCCAGTGCGGGTTCGATGTGCCCGGCGCTGCCCCCGCCGGCGATCACGACGGAGGTCATCGCAGCGGCCCCCGCTGTGCGGCGGGGCGGCTGGTCGGGGCCCGGTAGGGCTCGGGCAGCGCGAGGCGCAGCAGCCGCGGGAGCGTGCCCTGCCCGTGCTGGTGCAGCGCGGCGACGGCCTCCGGCTCGTGCCGGGCCGCGTTGGCCAGGACGCCGAAGACGAACATGGTGACCACGAGGGACGTGCCTCCCGAGGAGATCAGTGGCAGCTGCAGCCCGGTCACCGGCAGCAGTCCGACCACGTAGCCGATGTTGATGGCGGCCTGGGCGACCAGCCAGGTGGTGGAGGTGGCCACCACCAGTTTGAGCCAGGGGTCGGTGTTGCGGTGGGCGATCCGGATACCGGTGTAGGCCAGGGTCGCGAACAGCAGCAGCACCGCGAACGCGCCGAAGAAGCCCAGTTCCTCGCCGACGATGGCGAAGATGAAGTCGTTGTGGGCGTTGGGCAGGTAGTCCCACTTGGCCCGCCCCTGGCCCAGGCCGACCCCGAACAGCCCGCCGTCGGCCAGCGAGTACAGCGCCTGGCGGGCCTGGAAGCCGGCCTCCTGCGGGTCCGCGTCGGAGCCCGACAGGAACGAGGTGACCCGGGCCAGCCGGTACTCGGCGGTGAGCGCGAGCACGACCGCCCCGCTCAGCGCGGCGCCGGTGAGCGCGAGCATCAGCCGCATCGGGGCGCCGGCGTAGAACAGCAGCGCGACCAGCACGATGCCCAGCGAGACGGTCATCCCCAGGTCGGGCTGCAGCACCAGCAGGGTCAGCAGCAGCGCGGTCACCGGGACCACCGGCGAGAGCGCCTGCTTCCAGCGGTGCATCACCTGCCGGCGCACCACCAGCACGTGCGCGCCCCACAGCGTCAGCGCCACCTTGACCGCCTCGGAGGGCTGCACCGAGAACGACCCGAACGCGAACCAGGCCTTGGAGCCGTTGCGCACGTCGCCGACGGCGAGCACCGCCACCAGCGACACCACCCCGACGGCCAGGGCGGCCGGGGCCAGCGCGCGCAGCCGGCGCGGCGGGATCCGCAGGCCCAGCCAGAACAGCGCCAGCCCGGGCACG
>DASQMQ010000328.1:0-4197 GCA_035645455.1 Pseudonocardia sp. | reverse complement strand
CCTGGACGGGCTGTTCGAGACCACCCTCACCGTGCTCGACGAGTTCGGCGCCTACCCGGCGGTGATCGCCCGCGAGCTGGACCGGTACCTGCCGTTCCTGGCCACCACCGCGGTGCTGATGGCCGCGGTGCGGGCGGGCGTGGGTCGGGAGACCGCGCACGAGGTGATCAAGGAGCACGCGGTGGCCGTCGCGCTGGCCATGCGGGAGAAGGGCCAGGCCGACAACGACCTGCTGGCCCGGCTGGCCGGTGACGAGCGCCTCGCCCTGCCCGCCGGCACCCTGGACGGCCTGCTCGCCGACCCGCTGCGGTTCACCGGCGCCGCCACCACCCAGGTCGCCGACGTGGTGGCCCGCGTCGACGCGGTCGTGGCGACCCACCCCACCGCCGCCGCCTACACCCCCGGGGCGATCCTGTGAAGCTGCTGCACTCGGGCAAGGTCCGGGACGTCTACCTGGACGACACCGCCGACGGTGACGACCTGCTGCTGGTCGCCTCCGACCGGATCTCGATCTACGACGTGGTGCTGCCGACGCCCATCCCGGACAAGGGTGCGCTGCTCACCCAGCTGTCGCTGTGGTGGTTCTCCCGGCTCAGCGACCTGGTGCCCCACCACGTCGTCTCGGCCACCGACGTGCCCGCGGAGTTCGCCGGGCGGGCGGTGCGCTGCCGGCGGCTGGAGATGCTGCCGGTGGAGTGCATCGCCCGCGGCTACCTGGCCGGGCTGGGCCTGCAGGAGTACCGGCGCACCGGCGCGGTGTCCGGGGTCGCGCTGCCGGCCGGGCTGGTCGAGGGCTCGGAGCTGCCCGAGCCGATCTTCACCCCGACCACCAAGGCCCCGGTCGGCGAGCACGACGAGTTCCTGACGTTCGACCAGGTCGTCGACGCGGTCGGGGCGGACGTCGCGGCGCGGCTGCGGGAGCTGACCCTGGCCGTCTACACGCGCGGGGCGGAGGTCGCGGCCCGCGGCGGGATCCTGGTGGCCGACACCAAGCTGGAGTTCGGGCTCGACGCGCAAGGCCGGATCGTGCTCGCCGACGAGGTGCTGACCTCGGACTCGTCCCGGTTCTGGCCGGCCGACCGGTGGCAGCCGGGCGGGCCGCAGCACGCCTTCGACAAGCAGTTCGTCCGGGAGTGGTCGGCCGGGCTGGACTGGGACCGCACCGCACCCGGCCCGGAGATCCCGGCGGAGGTCGTGGCGGCGACCCGGGCCCGCTACGTCGAGGCCTACCAGCGCATCACCGGTCGTGAGTGGAGATCGGTGTCCTAGCACCGGTTGCCGCTCACGACCTCTTTCCCCGTCGTTCACGTCCACCTGCGTTGATGGGGCGATGGGCGCCACCCTGATCGTGTCGCTGTCCGGCCTGACCCCCGACGACCCCCGGCTCCCGGCCGCCGCCGCGCTGGCCGCCGAACTGGACGGCCGCGGTGTGCGGATCACCGCACTGCTGCGTCCGAGCGGCCCGGGGGGCCCGGTCGCCCCGGGCTCGCCGCTGGCCGGCTGGCTGCACGAGCGCCGGGCCGGCGGGGACGCCGTCGCGGTGCACGGGTTCGACCACACCGCCGACCCCTGCGCGGCCGGCCAGCTGGCCGGGCTGCCCCGGATCGGCCGGCGCGCCGAGTTCGCCGCGCTGCCCCGGCACGAGGCCGGGCTGCGGCTGACCGCCGCCCGCCGGGTGCTGACCGCGCTCGGGCTGCGCACCGACGTCTTCGTCCCGCCGCGCTGGTCGGCCTCCCCGGGGACCGTGCAGGCACTCGTCGAGCAGGGGTTCGCGGTGCTCGCCGACGAGACCGGCGTCCGCCACCTGCACGGCGGCCCGGCGCTGCGCGGACGGGTGCTCGGCCTGCGCACGCGCACCGGGGAGTCGCGGGGGCACCGGCTGCTGGCCGCCGAGGTCACCCGGACCGCCCGCCGGGGTGGCGCGGTCCGGCTGGACGTCCGGGCCGCCGACCTCGACCGCCCCACCGGCCGGGACACCGTGCTCGCCGCCGTCGACGCCGCGCTCGCCGTCGGCGCCGTCCCCACCACCTACCGCATCTCCGTGCCCGCCCGCGCCGCCGCCTGAGGAGGCTGCCACGCGGCGCGGTCGCGACCCGTGGCACCCCACCGGGCTGCGCGACGCTCCGCGGGCTGCGCGGTGCGCCGGGGGAGGGTCAGAGCGGGGTGGGGGTTCCGCGGTCGAGGACGGTGAGCGCGGTGCCGGTCGGAGCCAGCTTCTCGAACAGCCCGTAGTGCATCGCCGGGTCGGCCAGCACCGCCTCGTGGATCGGCACCGCCGTCCGGGGCGCCACGGCCCGCAGGTACTCGACCGCCTCGGACAGCTTGAGCCAGGGCGCGCCGGTGGGGACGAACAGCACGTCCACCGCGGCCGGCGGCACGGTGAACGAGTCGCCGGGGTGCAGGTGGGTGCCGTCGACCAGGTAGGCGTTGTTCTCGATCACCGGGATGTCCGGGTGGATGACCGCGTGCTGCCCGCCGAGGACCTCGACGCGGGCCCCGGCGACCTCGAACGCCGAGCCGGGGGAGACCTGCTCGTGGTCGACGTCACCGAGCTGCCCGGCGGTGCCGGCGTCGACGACCAACCGGGCGTCCGGGTTGGCCCGCAGCAGCCCGCCGAGCCGCTCGGCGTCGAGGTGGTCGACGTGCTGGTGGGTGACCAGGATGGCGTCCAGGCCGGTGAGGCCCTCGAAACCGGCGGAGAACGAACCGGGGTCCAGGAGCAGCCGGGCCGCCCCGGTGTCGATCAGCACGCAGGCGTGGCCGAAGTGGGTGATCTGCACCCGGCCCACCCTGGCCCGGCTGCCGCCGGCCCGCCACCCCGACCGCCGTAAGCTGGGCGGGTGGCCAGAGTGGTGGTGGACGTGATGCCCAAACCGGAGATCCTCGACCCGCAGGGTCAGGCGGTCGCCGGTGCGCTCGCCCGCCTCGGCATCGCCGGGGTGGTCGACGTGCGGCAGGGCAAGCACTTCGAGCTCGAGGTGGACGACACGATCGACGACGACACGCTGGAGCGCGTCGCGGCCGACCTGCTGGCCAACCCGGTGATCGAGGACTGGGTGGTGACCAGGGTGGGTCGCGAGGTGGCGCAGGAGGTGGCGCAGGAGGTGGCGCGGTGAGGATCGGGGTCATCACCTTCCCCGGTTCGCTCGACGACGGCGACGCCGCCCGCGCGGTCCGCCGGGCCGGGGCCGAGGCCGTGCCGCTCTGGCACGCCGACCAGGACCTGGCCGGGGTGGACGCGGTCGTGGTGCCGGGCGGGTTCTCCTACGGCGACTACCTGCGCGCCGGAGCCATCGCCAGCCTCGCCCCGATCATGCGCGAGGTGGTCGACGCCGCCCGCCGCGGCGTACCCGTGCTGGGCATCTGCAACGGCTTCCAGATCCTCTGCGAGGCCGGGCTGCTGCCCGGCGCACTGGTGCGCAACGAGGGGCTGCACTTCGTCTGCCGCGACCAGCGGCTGCGGGTGGAGTCCAGCGCCACGGCCTGGACCGGCGACCTGCAGGAGGGCCAGGAGCTGCTGGTCCCGGTGAAGAACGCCGAGGGCCGGTTCGTGGCCGACGCGGCCACCCTCGACCAGCTCGACCGGGAGGGCCGGGTGGTGTTCCGCTACCTCGGCGAGAACCCGACCGGCGCGCTCGCCGGGATCGCCGGGATCAGCTCGGCCGACGGCCGGGTGGTCGGCCTGATGCCGCACCCCGAGCACGCCATCGACCCGCTGACCGGCCCGTCCGCCGACGGGCTCGGACTGTTCACGTCCGTGCTGCGGGCCGTGGCCGCGGCCGCTTGAGGTGCGGCCGGTCGTCGTCCCGCGAGTGTGGGCTGCGCCGCCGGGCCCGGTGCATCTAGGCTGCCGCGACCCGCATCCGACGATCACCTGCGGGTCGCCCGAGGAGAACCCCCCACCATGACCCGATCGGCTCCGGTGACGCCGCGCCACGTCCTGCTGGTCGAGGACGACCCGGCCGACGTGTTCCTGGTCCGCGAGCTGCTCGCCGAGGTCGATCCGGAGCTGCGGGTGACGGTGGCCGAGTCGGTCGCCGAGGTGACCGGCGGCTCCGTGCTGAGCCGCTGCGACTGCGTGCTGCTGGACCTCAACCTGCCGGGCACGGCCGGGCTGGAAGGGCTGCGCCAGATCCTGCGCGCCGACGGCTCCGCCGCGGTGTGCGTGCTCACCGGCCTGGACGACGAGCACCTGGG
>DASQMQ010000327.1:0-3675 GCA_035645455.1 Pseudonocardia sp. | reverse complement strand
TGGTCGCCGGCGGTGGCCAGCACGGTGCCGTCCGCCCCGACGACCGCAACGGCGACGTGGTCGGCCGGCCAGTCCAGCGCGGTCGCGGCGGCCGCGCCCAGGTCAGGCATCGCCGTACACCGGGATGGCCGCGCCGCTGATCGGGGCGGCGTCCGGGCCGACCAGGAACGCGACCACCTTCGCGATCGCCTCCGGCGCCACCGCGCGGGCGGCCAGGTCGGCCGACATCCAGCTGCGGTTCGCCGGGGTGTCGATCACCGAGGGGAGCACCGCGTTGACCCGGATCCGGTCGCCGCGCAGCTCGTCGGCCAGCAGCTGGGTGAGCCGGACGACGGCGGCCTTGCTGGTCGCGTGGGCGACCGGGCCGGACCCGGCCACCGCGGTCCTGGACCCGACGTTGACGATCACGCCGCCGCCGCGGGCGGCGAACCGCGGGGCGGCAGCCTGCGCGGTCCACAGCGCGGAGCCGAAGTTGGACCGCCACAACCCGTCCAGGACGTCCTCGTCGACATCGGCCAGCTTGCCGGGGGTGAACCCGCCGGCCAGCCCGACCAGCGCGCTGCAGGCGGTGCCCAGCGCGTCGATCTCGGCGAACACGGCCTGCACGGCGGCCCGGCTGGACAGGTCGACGGGCACCGGGTGCACGCCGCCGTCGGTGCCGAGCGCGGTCAGCCGGTCGCCGGGCCGGTCCAGCGCGATCACCGCCCGACCCCCGGCCCGGAACTCGGCCACCACCGCATGCCCCAGCGCGCCCGCCGCGCCCGTCACGATCACTGCTGCGTCCACCGGGCCAGCCTGCCACCCTGGGGCCCGTGGCACGGTTCCGGATCGGCACGTCGGGCTGGCTCTACCCGCCGTGGCGGGGCACCTTCTACCCGCCCGGGCTGCCGCAGCGCCTGGAGCTGGAGCACATCGCCGGGCTGCTGGACACCGTGGAGATCAACGGCTCGTTCTACTCGCTGCAGCGGCCGGACAGCTACCGGGGGTGGGCGCAGCGCACCCCGGACGACTTCCTGTTCGCGGTGAAGGGCCCGCGCTTCGTCACCCACCTCAAGCAGCTGCGCGACGTGGCCGTGCCGCTGGCCAACTTCTTCGCCTCCGGGGTGCTGGCGCTGGGCCCGAAGCTCGGGCCGGTGCTGTGGCAGCTGCCGCCGCGGATGCGGTTCGACCCCGGCAAGCTCGCCGGCTTCCTGGAGCTGCTGCCGCACACCACGGCCGCGGCGGCGACGCTGGCGGCCGGGCACGACGAGCGGCTGGAGGGCCGGGCCCACCTGGAGACCGACGCCGACCGCCCGCTGCGGCACGCGGTCGAGCCCCGACACGAGAGCTTCCGCGACCCGGCCTTCGCCGCACTGCTGCGCGAGCACGGGGTGGCCACGGTGATCGCCGACTCGGCCGGCACCTGGCCGACGTTCGACCAGGTCACCGCCGACCTGGTCTACCTGCGCATGCACGGCTACGACGAGCTGTACGCCGGCGGCTACCCGCCGGAGGTGCTCGACGCGCTGGCCGGCCGGGTGCGCGGTTGGCTGGCCGCCGGGCTGGACGTCGTCGGCTACTTCGACAACGACGCCAAGGTCCGGGCCCCGTTCGACGCCATCGCCCTGGCCGGGCGGCTGTCCGGGTCGCCGGTCTAGGACCTCATCCAGTGGGTACCTGGACAGCTGTGGAGACGACAGTGGAGACGTCCGACGAGCAGGCCCGGGAGCGCACCGCGACCCGGATCGCCGAGCTGGCCGTGCAGCGCGGGCTCACCGTGGCCGTGGCCGAATCGCTGACCGGTGGGCAGGTGTCCACCGCGCTGGCCGCCGGCCCGCAGGCGAGCCAGTGGTACCGGGGCGCGGTGGTCGCCTACTCGACGGAGGTCAAGCACGAGCTGCTCGGGGTGCCGACCCAGGAGGTGGTGCACGCCGAGGCGGCCAGCGCGATGGCCCGGCGCACCCGCGAGCTGCTGCTGGCCGACCTGGTCGTCGCGCTCACCGGCGCCGGGGGCCCGTCCGAGCAGGACGGGCGGGAGCCCGGCACGGTGTTCCTCGCCGTCGACGCCGACGACCACCACCGCGTGGTCCGGCTGAAGTTCGACAGCGACGACCCCCAGGAGGTGCTGGCCAGCTCCACCGCGGCCGGGCTGGACGCCCTCCTCAGCTACCTGGAGGAACAGGGGTGAGACCCGGCGCGCGGGGCGAGGACCGGGCCCCGGCAGTTCCGCGCGCAGCGCCCGCAGGCGGGCTACCGGGTCGAGCTGGCGGTCCCGGGCGCCCGGCCGAACGGGACCTTGGTGTCCCCGACGTGCAGCACGGGCAGCCTCATGCGTCGCGGCGGGCTGCCCAGGGTCAGCCTCAGCCCGGCCGGCCCGGCGGCGATCCCGATCACCGGGAGCGCCCCGGTGGTCCGCTCGCCCGGGGTGGACGGGGTCGGCCCGCGGCCCACCGCGTCCCGCGGTGCGACCAGCAGCGCCGCCAGCGCCCGCGCGGCCCCGATCGCGTAGGCCCTGCGCCAGCCCAGGGTCAGCGCCGCCCGGGTACCCCGGCACCATGTTCGCAACGCTGACGAAGGTGGTGCGTGAAGGAGAGAGCCAGGGCTCGCTCTCTCACGCACGACTCCCGTCGAGCTGGAGGTATGCGCGTTCGACGGCTTGCAGGGCGAAGTCGCCGAAGGACGGGAGGGCGCGGGCGGTGTCGGCGGCGGGGCGGCCCTCGGCGTGGCCCTGGCGGGCGGTGGCGGCCAGCTCGGCCAGCTCGGCGCCCTGGGCGCGCACGAAGGCGGCGTCGACGACCGCGCCGTGGCCGGGCACGACGGCTCCGGTGACCAGCTCCAGCAGGGCGTCCAGGGTGGCCGGCCAGTCCACCGGGAAGCCGTCGCCGAACTGCGGCGGTGCGCCCTCCTCGACCAGGTCACCGGCCACCAGCAGGTCGGCGTCGGGCACCCGCACGACCAGGTCGCTGTCGGTGTGCCCGCGGCCCAGGTACCGCAGCTGCACCCCGCGCCCGCCGACGTCGAGGTCCGCGCCTCGGTCGACGAGGTTGTCCGGCGCGTCGAGCGCTGCGGCGGCGATCCGGTCGGCTGCCGCGCTCTCCCCGGCCGCCCGGTGGCGCCCGGCGATCCGCTCCCGCATCGCCACGCCCTCGGGCCCGCCCAGCACCTCGGCGCAGCGCCGGTGGCCCCAGATCGCGGCCGGCCGGAACGCGGCGTTGCCGAATGCGTGGTCGTAGTGGAAGTGGGTGTTGACCACGGTCCACGGGGCCGGTGTGACCGCCCGCACCGCGGCGGCCAGTTCGGCGCCCTCGGCCTCGTCCGAGCGGGTGTCGACGACGAGGCACGCCCCCTCGCCGACGACCAGCGTGACGTTGAGGTCCAGGCTCGCGTGCCGCCGGACGAACACGCGGTCGGCGACCTCGGCCCAGGAGTCCACCGACCGACCCTAGTGCGGCCGGCCGAGCCCTGGACGGGCGCGTGACCGGGCTGGATGGTCCGGTGGGCGAAGCACGAGCCCGCGGCACCCGGAGCCCAGTGGCGCTGGCCCGACGGCGGGACCTGCGCGTAGGGGCTACCCCCGGATGCGGCTCGCGTGTCCGGACCACTCCCGCTCGCGCAGCTCGAACTTCTGCACCTTCCCGGTCGAGGTCTTCGGCAGCTCGGCCACCACCTCGACCGCCCCCGGTGCCTTGTACCGGG
>DASQMQ010000326.1:0-6540 GCA_035645455.1 Pseudonocardia sp. | reverse complement strand
AGCCGCAGCAGCTCGGCCACCGTGGACTCGACGTCCGCCGGGGTCAGCACGCCGGTCCCGCGGCCGCTGGCCACGCCGTCGGCGCCCAGCGGGGTGCTCACCACCGGCACCCCGCGGCCGATCGCCTCGATGACCTTGATCTTGACGCCGGTGCCGAACCGGGCCGGGTTGAGCATCGCGGCGGCGCCGGCCAGCGCTGTGTCGAGGTCCTCGACGTAGCCCTCGACCAGCACGTTCTCCGGCTGCTGGGCGGCCAGCTCGGTCAGCCAGGCCGGGGCCTGCTTGCCGATCACCCGCAGCCGGGCGTCCGGGCGGCGGCGCAGCAGCTCCGGCCAGACCTCCTCGACGAAGCCGCGCAGGCCGTCGGCGTTCCACGGCTGCGACAGCAGGCCCAGGAAGACGAACTCGGGGGCGCCCCGGAAGTCGCGCCGGCCGCGCGCCTGCACCATCGGCGGGATCGCGGCAACGTCGGCGTACCGGACCCCGGCCTTCTCCGCCAGCGCCCGGCACTCACCGGCGTTGACCAGCAGGCAGCGGTCGAACCGGCGGGCCGCGGCGATCTCGCTGCGCTCGATCATCCGCCGCTCGAAGGACAGCAGCGCGCGCTGGGCCAGGGGCGAGTCGGCGATCCGGCGCAGCGGCCCGGGGACGTGCGCGGCGAACGTGCCGAGCGGGTTCTCGACCAGCTCGGGCTGGGAGCGCATCCGGTCCAGCATCATCCGGTAGCGCTCGGAGAACAGGTCGTCGAGGTAGCAGACCCGGCTCGCGGTGCCGCCGGTCGGCGCGTACTGGCCGACCCGCACGGTGTCGTAGACCTCCAGGTCGACGTCCAGCTCGCCGAGCAGCCCGACGATCGCGCGCTGCACGGTGCCCGAGCGGGTGAGCGCCTCCTGCAGGCTGGACCGGCCGGTGGCGACCCGGGTCAGCAGGTTGGCGAGCTTCTCCTTCGCCGACGGGGCGGGCAGCAGGTGCAGCGTCGCCGGGAACCCGGCGGGGATGTCCATGCCCTCCCCGCCGATCAGCAGGTAGTGCACGTCGTCCGCGCCGAAGCGGTCGACGAGGTGGCGCAGCAGCCCGTCCAGCACGACCTTCTTGCCGCTGTCGGCCGGGTAGGGGTGCACCACGCTGAGGATCGCGGCCGACCGGGCGGCGGCCGGGAGCGCGGTGCCGGACGGGGCGCTGGTGCCGGTGCTGCTGCTCATGGCCGAGAGCCTGCCGAGCGCAGGGCCTGCGGAGAATCGCCGCGACCGCCAGGTTCCCGGCCTCTCCCGGTAAGTGTCTTGTTACCGGTTCGGCAGTGCCGGACTACACCTTCCGGGCGGTTCACTTACCCACATGAGCGACCAACCCGCGGCGCCGGACCCGGAGAGCGACGCCGGCCGCTCGTTCGGCCGCCAGGCGGGCTGGAACTACGTCGTCTTCGCGCTCAGCAAGTCGATGACGCTGATCATGACCGTGGTGCTGGCCCGGCTGCTCGGCCCGGCCGACTTCGGCCTGTTCGCGCTGGCCCTGCTGGTCATGACGCTGTTCGACTACGTGCGCGACTTCGGGATCGCGGTCGCGCTGGTGCAGCGCGCCGAGCCGTGGTCCCGGCTGGCCCCCACCGGGCTGACCCTGACCTGGGTCTCCGGGATGCTGGTCGGCGGGCTCGCCGCCGCGCTGGCCCCGGCGGCCGCGGCGCTGCTCGGCGACGAGCGGCTGACCCCGATGGTCCAGGTGCTGGCGATCGCGCTGGTCATCTCGGCGCTGAGCGTGCTGCCGATGGCCGCGCTGCGCCGCCGGCTGGACTACCGCGCCCGGCTGCTGCCCGAGGTCCTGGGTGCCGTGCTCAAGGCGGCCGTGGCCATCGGGCTGGCCGCCGGCGGGGCCGGCGTGTGGAGCCTGGTGTGGGCCCAGCTCGCGGCCAGCGTGGCGACCACGGCGGCCTACTGGATCCTCGGGCGGACCTCGGTCCGGTTCGGCCTGGACCGGACGCTCGCGGTGGCGCTGATCCGGTTCGGCCTGCCGGTCACCGCGGTCGCGTTCCTGACCTTCGCGGTGTTCAACGCCCCCACCGTGGCCATCGGTCGGCTGCTGGGCGCCGAGGAGCTGGGCTACTACACGCTGGCCTACCGGCTGCCCGACCTGGTCGTGGTCAACCTGTGCACGGTGGTGGGCGACGTGCTGTTCAGCGCGCTGTCCCGGCTGCAGGACGACCGCCGCGCGCTGGCCGCGCGCTACCTGCGGACCGTGCGCACGGTGGTGGCGATCAGCGCGCCGATCGGGCTCGGGCTGGCGGCGGTCTCGGTGGACGTGGTCGAGCTGTTCTACGGCGCCCAGTTCGCCCCGGCCGCCGGGATCGCGGCCGCGCTGTCGGTGTTCACCGTGCTCTACTCGATCAACTTCCACGCCGGGGACGTCTACAAGTCGCTGGGCCGCCCCGCCCTGCTCACCGGGCTCGGCCTGCTGAAGCTGGCGCTGCTGGTGCCGGCGGTCTGGTGGGCCGCGCACCGCTCCGCGCTGGCCGTCGCGCTGGCCGTGGTCGCGGTCGAGGCGCTGATGACCGTGGTCCGGCTCAACCTGGTCCGGCACGTGCTCGGGGTGACCGTCCGGGCCCACGCCGCGGCGCTGTGGGGCCCGCTCGTCGCGGCCGCGGCGATGGCCGCCGCGGTGGCCGCGCTGGTACCGCTGGTGCCGGGCTGGCCGGTGGTGCTCCGGCTGGCCGCGGCGGTCGCGGTGGGCGCGGTCCTCTACGCCGCCGCGCTGCGGGTGCTGGCCCCCGAACTGCCGGCCGCCGTCCGATCGATGATCCGCCGCCGGTCCGCCGGCCCTGCCCTGGAGAAGGCCTGATGGACACCCTGGGCGCGGTGGTCCGCGCCGACCTCACCCGCCACTACGGCCGGTGCTCCGCGGCCCGGCTGGTCCGGGCGGTGCTGCTGGAGCGCACCTTCCGGGTGGTGCTGACCCTGCGGCTGTGCCAGGCCGTCGCGGCCGGGCGGGCCCGACCGCTGCTGCCGTTGGCGGTCGTGGCGCACCGCATCGCCAGCGGGTCGGCCGCGGTCGACCTGCCCTGGCGGACCCGGATCGGCCCGGGCTTCCGGCTGTTCCACGGGTGGGGCGCGGTGGTCAACACCGGGGCCGTGATCGGCGCCGACGTCTCGCTGTTCCACGGGGTGACGCTCGGCCAGGGCGACCGGATCGGCCCGGACGGCAGCCGCACCACCGGCTACCCGGTGATCGGGGACGAGGTGTGGATCGGCCCGCACGCGGTCGTCGTCGGCGGGGTGACCGTCGGACGCGGGGCCCGCGTCGGGGCCGGCGCGGTCGTCACCCGCGACGTCGAGCCGCACACGATGGTGGCCGGCAACCCGGCCGTGGTCGTGCGCACCGACGTGCCCGCCGACGTGCTCAACCCGGCCGGTGCCGGCCGGCCGACGGTGCGGCCGTGAACGGCTCAGCGGGCCGCGTCGGTGCACCGGTTGGGCGTGACCGGGCCCTGGTAGGCCCGCACCGGCTGGCCCAGGCGCAGCACCTGCATCCGGTCGAACGGGATGTCCCCGATGCCCAGGTAGGTCAGGTCGCCGCCGCCGAGGATCTCCTCGTAGGGGTCGGTCGGGTAGCTCTGCGGGTGCACCGCGAACAGGCTCAGCCCGCGGCTGGAGTCGGCCAGGTACATCCCGTACTCCTGCAGTGCGGTGGCGATGGTCAGCTCCGGCCCGGTCAGCCCGAGTCCGCCCAGGTCCAGGTCCGGGTCGAGCACCAGGTGGGCGCCGATCGGCAGGGTGTCCGGGCCCTCGGTGCGCCCGTCGCTGCGGGTCGCCGGGGGGACCGGGTCGCCCTGGCGGGTGGCCGGGTAGGCGAACACCAGCGCGTGGTCGATCCGGCCGGCGCGCAGCTCCTCGGGCCAGATCAGCCCGGCCGCGATGGAGAACCCGCTGGCCCGGGTGGCCAGGCCGTCGGGGTAGATGCCCTCGCCGTCGGCCGGGGTGGCGTTGACCCACTCCGCGGCCCAGCCGTCGCCCGCCGGCCTCGCCCGGTACATCTCGAAGACGCAGTCGGTGCTGGTGTCCAGGACGGCCAGGTGCCCGTCATCGGCGGGGTCGGCGCGGGCGTTGCGCGGCACCGGCACCCGGGACAGGGTGGCCTCCGGGGTCGCGTAGGAAGCGCTCGGCGCGATCCGGTAGCGGGGCGTCCCGGCGTCGGCGACGAAGACCGGCGCGGTGAAGTTGCGGATCGCGATCACCGGCTCCGGACCGGCCAGCCCCGCGACGTAGGCGTCGGAACGCTCGTCGACGGGGGCGTCGGCCGGCACCCGGGTGCGCCAGACGCTGCCCTCGTGGTGGAAGAAGTCCACGGCCGCGGGCAGCGGCGGCCCGGCCGACGGCTGGCCGGCGGTGGTCACCGCGCAGGCCGCCGCGAGCAGCGGCAGCACGCCCGCCAGCGCCCGCCGGCCCAGTGCTCGTCGGCCCGGTGCTCGTCGGCCCGGTGCTCGTCGGCCCGGTGCCCGTCGGCCCGGTGCCCGACCACGCCGCCGCCACCGCGCCCGGTCCGCTGGGTCCACAACCGACCCGACCGGGGACGTATCCAGATCCATCGTGCGGTGCTCCTCGTGCCGGGCGAGTCCATCCGGGGGCGGTCGTGAGGATCCTGCACGTCATCGACAACTTCGGGTACGGCGGTGCGGAGATCCTGTTGGCCACCCTGAACGGCGTGGCCGCCCCGGCCGGCCTGGAGATGGGCGTGGCCTGCCTCGGCCCGCGGACCCCGGAGCGGTCGGTGACCCTGCCGCTGCTCACCGCGGCCGGGCTGGAACCGCGGTTCATCGGCGTCCGGCGGCTGCTGGACCCGACCGCGCTGGGACGCATCCGGCGGACCATCCGCGAGTCCGGTTGCGACGTCGTGCACGCCCACCTCGGCTACGCCGGGATCCTGGTGCCGCCGGCCGCCCGGCTGGCCGGGGTGCCCTGCGTGACGACCCTGCACCACGAGCCGCCGCCGACCCAGCCGCTGCCCGACCGGATCAAGGAGTGGCTGTGGACCCGCTCGGCCGAGCGCGGGGCCGCGCTGGTGTGGGTGTCCGAGGCCGCCCGCACCGCCGCGGCCGCGGCGATCCGGCCCACCCGCGACACCTGGCGGGTCCTGCACAACGGCGTCGACCTGCGCCGGTTCTCCCCCACCGGCCCGCGCCCGCTGCCCGCCGACCTGCTCGCCACCGGCGAGATCCCGGACGGCGCCCCGGTGGTGACGGTGGTGGCCGCGCTGCGCGCGCCGAAGGGCCACGAGGTCGCGCTGCGGGCCTGGCCGGCGGTGCGGGCGAAGGTGCCGGACGCGGTGCTGCTGATCGTCGGGCACGGCCCGCACGAGCCGGCGTTGCGCGCCGCGGCCGGCGAGGGCGTGGTGTTCGCCGGGTCCCGCACCGACGTCCCGGCGATCCTCGCCGGATCGACCATGGCGCTGCTGCCCTCGCTCACCGAGGCGCTGCCGACCACGCTGATCGAAGCCGCGGCCAGCGGGCTCGCCGTGGTCGCCACGACGGTGGGCGGCACCGCGGAGACCGTCGAGCACGGGCGCACCGGGCTGCTGGTCCCGCCCGGCGACCCGGACGAGCTCGCCGCGGCCGTGACCGAACTGCTGCTCGACCCCGACCGGCGGACGGCTTACGGTGCCGCCGGGCGCCGGCTGGCCGAAGACCGCTTCGACCTCGACGGCTGGGTGCGGAACCTGGCCGGGCTCTACGCCGACGCCGTCGCGGGCGGTACCCGGACCGCCCGCGGGACCCCGGGGCCGGCCTCATGATCGACCAACCACCCGCGCGCAACGGCCACGTTCGTGGACGGACAGGAGAACCAGGGATGCCCGGCACGAAGCTCACCGTGCGAGCCGCCGCCATGATCGCCCTCATCGGCGTGGTGGGGGCCATGATCGGAGTGGCCGTCGGGCTCTACCTCGCGCGCACCGGCAAGCCCTGGTTCCGCGCGGAGATGGAACTGGCCCTGCTGCCCGGCCCGGACGTGCCACCGGCGGAGATCTCCAACTACTGGGAGGCGCTGGCCCGCGGTCAGGCCCCGCGGATCGCCGCCGAGGTGCTCGACCAGCCCCGCTGGATCCCGGGCGCGGCCCAGGCCGCGGGCGTCGAGGAGGGGGCCGTGCTGATCACCGCAGGCGTCGTCACCGACACCACGCTGATCACCGTGGGCGGTGAGGCGCCGAGCGCGGAGGCCGCCGAGGCCGCGGTCACCGCCGCGGTCGCCGAGGCCACCCCGCTGGCCCAGTCGGTGTCCGGACCGTTCGTGCTGCAGGTCGTCCAGCCCGCCCAGGGCACGGCCGTCTCGCAGACCACCCCGGCCTCGCAGGTCGTGTCGGTGGCCGGGCTGGCCGGGCTGGTGGTCGGCGCCGGCGCCGCGGTGCTCGTCGTGCGCCGGCGGTCCGGCACGCCGGCGGCGCCGACCGGGCCCGGCGTCCAGGGCGGCCGCGGCCCGCTGCACCCCGGCCCCGCCCCGTACCGGCCCGCACCCCGCCAGGACGGCCCACCCGGGCGCCCGCCGGTTGGCGTGCGGCCCG
>DASQMQ010000325.1:0-2720 GCA_035645455.1 Pseudonocardia sp. | reverse complement strand
CTCGTCGGCTTCGGCAGCATGGCCGGCACCGCCCGCGGCGGATCGGTGTCGTGGTGGTCGAGGCGACCCGCCGGGCCGGAGTGCGGGCCGTGCTGGTCAGCGCACGCCGCCGAGTCGCTCCCGCACCGCAGCCGTAGCACGGGCTGACCGCCGCCGGGCTGGCCGACGCCATCCGGTCAGCGGTGCACGACCCCGGGATCGCCGCCCGGGCCGATCAGCTCGCCCGGCTGGTCCGCGAGGAGGGGGGCGTGTCGGCCGCCGTCAGCGCATGGAGTCCGTGGTGGGCGGTACGGCTTCCTGACGGCTCTCCCCCGTCCAGCGCACCGTGTGGCTCCCGAGCCGTAGGCCGGTGGTGGCGAACCGGGTGGTGACGGTGCCGTCCGGAGCGGCCACGAAGGTCCCCAGATCGGTGCCCTCCGGGAGCAGCGTGACCCGGACCCTGCTGCCCGGGACGAAGTGGTGGCCGGTCGCGGTCTGCTCCTGGCCGGCCGGGACGACCGGCCGGGCGAGGGTTCCGTACAGCAGGTCGGCCAAGGGGTTCGCGCCGCTGTCGGCCGAGGTCGGCACGGCAGCGGTGGGGGTGGCAGCCTGATCCACCGCCGTCGTGGGTGGCGACCCGGACGGGCAGGGCGGACCGGACCCGGTGGCCGGAGCGGTGCAGTCCGGGGCGGCGTCGGTGGTCAGGGGTACGGCGGACGGCGTCGTGGGCAGCACCGTGATGGGCGGCGCGGTCGTGGGCGGCGCGGTTGTAGGCAGCGCCGTCGTGGGCGACACCGTCGTGGGCGACACCGTCGTCAGTGGCGCCGTCGTCAGTGGCACCGGCGGCGCCGGCGCGGTGGTCGTCGGAGCCGGGTCGGCGGGCCCGCGCAGGGTGGCGGCGGCGGCGACCGCCGGGGAACCGACCGAGACCACCAGCGCCACCAGCAACAGCGCTGCGGTCCGCAGCGCTGTCGTCGGGTGCCTCGACGGTCGGCGGTTCCTCATCGCGGTTCCGGTCCGACGGCCTCCGGGCGACGACGCCGGAGCAGCACCACGACGAGCACGACCAGCAGCAGCACCACCAGCAGGATCAGGGCACCGACCAGGAGTCCGACGCCCCAGCCGCCCGCCTGCTCCGCCGCGGCCGGGGTGGCGGTGCCGGGAGCTGCCGGGAACTGGATGCGGGCCTCGACGTTCTCCTCCAGCATCCCGCTGCGCAGCGTGAGGGCCGCGTCCCACGGGCCGTCCGGCAGTTGCCGGTCCATCGCGACGGACACCGTCGCCGACTGCCCGGGAGCCACCGTGCTGCCCGTCTGCACGGGGAAGGGGCCCGCGGTCAGCGCGCCGGGCCCGCCGGTGAGGTCCAGGGTCCCGGACAGGTCCAGGGCACGGCCGCCGGTGTTCCGCAGCTGCGCGGTCACCAGCGGCCGGCCGTGGGGGTCACGGGCCGCGGTGAGCGAGTCGACGGTGAAGTCGGACGCCGGTGCGTTCCCGTCGCCGACCGAGAGGTACATCCGGATGCCGACCCGGTTGACCAGCACGACCCCCTCGTCCCCGGGGGCCCTGACCTCGGCCCACACCGCCCCGTACTGCTCGCCGGGGGCGGCGTCGGGGGGCACCGAGATGGTGACGGTGATCGCGGCTTCGGCTCTGGGGGCGAGTTCGAGGGTGCTGCTGCTCAGCGCGGTCCACCTCGACAGCTCGTTGGCGCTGTGCCCGTCGGCGCCGAGGAACGAGCCTTCCTCGATGAGGGCCGCCGCCGGGTAGACGGCGACGCTCATCGGCTCGCGGGTGGTGTTGGAGACCTCGATACGACGGTTGATGACCGAACCCGGCGCCAGGTGGTCGACGATGTACTGCCGTGCCCGGGGGTCGTCGCGGGCGACGGTGGGCACGTCGAGCAGCCGCACGCCCACACTGCCCGGGTCGGGTGCTTGCGCGCTCGCCGAACCGGTGGCCGCGACGAACGCCGCGACCACCAGGACCGGGATGAGTGCGGAGCTACGCACGGGAACTCCCCCTCAGGATCGTCGTGCCTCTCAGACGACCGAGTGCGTCAGCGTGGCGGCGTACACCCCGGGCATGGCCCCGGCCGGCACGTTCACCGTGACGGTGGGACTCCAGGTGGCGGTGTTGGCGCCGGAGACCGTGGTGGCGGTCTGCACCGGCATGACGCCGATGGGCCCGTTCGCGTGCTGGGCCGTCACCGTCGATGTGCCGGTCACCGTCGCCGCGGGGGTGGCGTAGACGACCGCGGAGGCCGTCACCGCTACGGCGGGTGCTGCCGGGGTGAAGGCGGTGGAGATGACGGATGCGACCCATCCGGCCACGCCGCCGCGGCCGTCGGTCACCGTGACGTTCCCGAGGGCCGCACCGATGGCCTGCGTGCCCGGGCTCGCCGGGGCCGTACCGAGCGCGACGGGTCCGACGGGTGCGGTGATCGCGAGGGAGCCGCCGGTGATCGTGAAGGTGGCGTCGGTCGCGGCGGCCATCGCCGGTCCGGCGCCGAGCACCAGCAGCGCTGCACTGGCGACGATCGGGGTGATGATCCGGTTCTTGCGCATGGCGTGTGCTCCCTCTGCGTAACTGAGCCCATACAGTCCGTGGGGGCTGATCACAGGAAAGCACTGATCCCGCACGCAGCGTCCGCACTTGAGGAGAAGCAGAGTTCCGCCAGACGGTCCACCCTGTCGCCGGCGGCAGCCGCGTGAGCACGCCGTTCCCCCCGCGCGAGCGCGACG
>DASQMQ010000324.1:0-1925 GCA_035645455.1 Pseudonocardia sp. | reverse complement strand
ATCCCGAACGCCAACACCCTCATCGTCGAACGCGCCGACCTGCTCGGCCTCGCCCAGTTGCACCAGATTCGGGGCCGCGTCGGCCGGGGCCGCGAGCGGGCGTACTCCTACTTCCTCTACCCCCGCGAGAAGCCGCTCACCGAGACCGCGCACGACCGGCTGGCCACCATCGCCCAGCACTCCGAGCTGGGCTCGGGCGCGGCGGTGGCGATGAAGGACCTGGAGATCCGCGGCGCCGGCAACATCCTGGGCGCCGAGCAGTCCGGGCACATCGCCGGGGTCGGCTTCGACCTCTACATCCGGCTGGTCGGGGAGGCCGTGGCGGCGTTCCGCCAGCAGGCCGGCGCCGGGGAGGGCGAGGCCGAGGAGTCGCTCACCGAGGTGCGGGTGGACCTGCCGGTCGACGCGCACGTCCCGCACGACTACGTGACCGGCGAGCGGCTGCGCCTGGAGGTCTACCGCAAGATCGCCGAGGCGGGGGACCAGGCCGCCCTGGACGCGATCGTCGAGGAGCTGGTGGACCGCTACGGCGAGCCGCCCGCCGCGGTGCGCAACCTGCTCGCGGTGGCCGCGTTCCGGCAGACCTGCCGGGAGCTGGGCGTCGGCGAGGTCGCCGCGACCGGCAACCAGGTCCGGATCGGCCCGGTCGACCTGCCCGACTCCGCCCAGCTGCGGCTCAAGCGGCTGCACCCCAAGGCCACCTACAAGGCCGCGGCCCGAGCGGTGCTGGTGCCCAAGCCGGTCGAGGGCGGCCGGATCGGCGGGGTGCCGCTGCGCGACGTCGCGCTGCTGGAGTGGTGCGCGAAGCTGCTGCGCGACCTGCTGGTCACCCGACCGGTGCCGGCCGGAGCCGGCCGGGTGTAGGGTCCGGACCCCGCCCGCGGCCCGCCGTCCCCGACCGGCCGGCCGGGGGCGTCGCGACCCCAGGAGCGCCGGTGACCGAGCACGCCGCCACGGGCCGGTGGCGGGCGTCCGCGGCGCTGCTGCCCGGGATGCGCCCCCCGGCCGGGGTCGGACAGCCGCGGTCCACCGCCGAGTTCCTGCACCGCTCCGCGCAGTCCTACGCCGCCCTCGGCCGGGCCGCCATCGGGGTGCTGGCCGCGCTGATCGCACCGTTCGCCGGGCCGCCGGTCGGGGTGCCGGTCACCGCGGCGGTGTCGGCCGCGCTGATCGGCTGGAGCCTGGTCTACAGCGTCCGGATGCGCCGGGCCCCGCGGACCTGGCTGTGGGTCGTCGACGTCGCGGTGCTGTGCGCGGTCGGGCTGGCCCAGCCGCTGCTGGTGGCTCCCGGGCTGACCGGGTCGATGGCCGGCTGGGTGACCCCGTTGCTGTCGTTCGCGGTGGTCGCCCTGCAGTGGCACACCCGCCCGCGCACCGGGTTCGCCGCGGCCGGCGCGGTCGGCGCCGCGCTGGTCGTCGGGGCCGCGCTGACCCCCGGGATCGGGATCGGCCAGGCGTTCCTGCTCGGCGGCGTCTGGACGATCGTCGAGGCGGGGCTGTCGCGGCTGCTGTGGCAGCTGGTCCAGCGCGGCGGCCGGATCGCCGACGAGGTGATGGCGGCCGGCTTCGCCCAGGAGCGGGCGACGGCACTGGCCGCCGCCAGACGCGCCGACCAGCGGCTGCACTGGTCGACCGTGCACGACACCGCGGCCAGCACGCTGCTGATGATCGGGCTCGGCGAGGTCCGCGGCGACGAGCCCTGGCTGGCCGAGCAGGTGCACCGGGACATCGTCGCGCTGGCCGACGAGCCGGTCGCCGACGACGAGCCGCGCGACCTGGCCGGCGTGCTCGGCGAGGTCGCCCGGCGGGCGGCGGTCGAGGTGGCGCTGGAACTGCCGCCGGGCGCCGCGGCCCCGGTGCCCGGCCCGGTCGCCACCGCCATCGAGGGCGCAGTCGGCGAGGCCCTGGAGAACGTGCGCCGGCAC
>DASQMQ010000323.1:0-6271 GCA_035645455.1 Pseudonocardia sp. | reverse complement strand
CGGTCTACGTGACCGACGACGACGCCGGCGCGGTCTACCGGCTGGCCCCGCCCGGGGTCAGCCGGTAGCGACCGGCAGCGGGCGTCGGGCCGCCGGGCGCCAGCGCCGGTGCCCGTCGCCCCGCCCGGCCCGGCGCAGCAGCTCCAGGCGCGGCGGCGGACCGTCGGTGCGCCCGGACTGCGGCTTGCGGGCGCCGGCCCGCCAGGCGACCGGCCACGCTGCGCCCGGGCCGGCGTAGTCCTGCTCGGCGGCGGCGTGCAGCGTCCAGTTGGGGTCGTAGAGGTGCGCGCGGCCCAGCGCGCACAGGTCCGCCCGGCCGGACAGCACGATGGTGTTGACGTCGTCGGCCGAGGAGATCACCCCGACCGCGATGGTCGGGATGTCCAGGGTGTTGCGGATCGCGTCGGCGAACGGGGTCTGGTACGACCGGCCGAACGCCGGGCGCTCCTCGGGGGTGACCTGGCCGGTGGAGACGTCGATCGCGGCCGCGCCGGCCCGCTCGAACGCCCGCGCCGCGGCCAGCGTGTCGGCCGGGCTGATCCCGCCCTCGACCCAGTCGGTCGCCGAGATCCGCACGGTCATCGGCTTGTGCGCGGGCCAGGCGGCGCGCATCGCGCCGAACACCTCCAGCGGGAAGCGCAGCCGGCCCTCGATGTCGCCGCCGTAGTCGTCGGTGCGGCGGTTGGTCACCGGGGAGAGGAACGACGACAGCAGGTAGCCGTGCGCGCAGTGCAGCTCGACCAGGTCGAACCCGGCCCGGTCGGCGCGCTGCACGGCGCCGACGAACTCGGCGACGATCGCGTCCATGCCGGCCCGGTCCAGGGCCCGCGGGGTCTGGTTGACCCCGGGCCGGTAGGGCACCGCCGACGCCGCCACGACCGGCCAGTTGCCCTCGTCGAGGGGTTCGTCGATGCCCTCCCACATCAGCTTGGTCGACCCCTTCGGCCCGGAGTGCCCGAGCTGGACGCCGATCCGGGCGGCCGAGGAGGCGTGCACGAAGTCGCAGACCCGCCGCCAGGCCGCGGTCTGCTCGTCGTCCCACAGCCCGCCGCAGCCGGGGGTGATCCGCCCCTCCGGTGAGGTGCAGACCATCTCGGTCATCACCAGCCCGGCTCCGCCGAGCGCCTTGCCACCCAGGTGGACCAGGTGGAAGTCGCCGGGCACGCCGTCGCGGGCGAGGTACATGTCCATCGGGGAGACGACCACCCGGTTGGCCAGCTCCAGCCCGCCCAGGACGAACGGCTGGAACATCGGCGGGCGGACCCGGCCGTCGCCGCGCCCGGCCCGCTGCTCGCGCTCGGCGAACCAGGCGTCGACCCCGGCGACGAACCCCGGGTCGCGCAGGCGCAGGTTGTCGTAGGTGACCCGGCGGCTGCGGGTCATGATGTTGAAGGCGAACTGGACCGGGTCCTGGCGCAGGTACTGCCCGAGGTTCTCGAACCACTCGCAGCTGGCCCGGGCGGCGCGCTGGGTGGACAGCACGACCGGGCGGCGCTCGGCCTCGTAGGCGGCCAGCGCTGCGGTCACCTCCGGGGTGCCGGCGCCGTCGACCCGCGTCTCGTGCAGGCAGGCGGCCAGGGACAGGGCGTCCTCCATGGCCAGCTTGGTGCCCGAGCCGATGGAGAAGTGCGCGGTGTGCGCGGCGTCGCCGAGCAGCACCACGTTCCGGTGCGACCAGCGCTCGTTGCGCACGGTGGCGAAGCTGATCCACTTGGAGTTGTTGGCCTGCACCTCGTGGCCGTCGAGCACGTCGGCGAACATCTCCGCGACCGCGGCCACCGAGCGCTCGTCGGACTGCCCGGGGGCGGCGGCCGCGTCGGCGTTCGCCTCGAACCCGGCCCGGCGCCAGACGTCCTCGTGCATCTCGACGATGAAGGTGCTGCCGTGCGCGTCGAAGGGGTAGCCGTGCAGCTGCACGACGCCGTGCGGGGTCTCCCGGACGTCGAAGGTGAACGCCTCGAACACCTTGTCGGTGCCCAGCCACATGTAGCGGCAGCGCCCGGTCTCCACGGTCGGGCCGAAGGAGTCGGCGTAGCGGGCGCGGACCGCGGAGTTCACCCCGTCCGACGCGATCACCAGGTCGTACTCGGCGGACAGCAGCTCGACGTCCGGCGCCGGGGTGCGGAACCGGACGTCCACGCCGAGGTCGCGGCAGCGCTGCTGGAGGATCTCCAGCAGCCGCTTGCGACCCATCGCGGCGAAGCCGTGCCCCCCGCAGGTGACGACCTCGCCGCGGTAGTGCACGTCGATGTCGTCCCAGCGGGCGAACTCGGCCTCCATCGCGGCCCGGACCACCGGGTCGGCGTGCTCGATACCGCCCAGGGTCTCGTCGGAGAACACCACGCCGAAGCCGAAGGTGTCGTCGGCGGCGTTGCGCTCCCACACCGTGATCTCGTGCTCCGGGCCGAGCTGCTTGGCCAGGGCGGAGAAGTACAGCCCGCCAGGGCCCCCACCGACGACTGCGATCCGCACGGTCTCCTCCAGCTGCGTCGAGACCACGTCATATTGCGCGTCCTTGACGCTCGTTGTCAACACGACATATCGTGGCCGGATGAGCGACCGGACCGTGAGCGTGGTGACCGGCGCCGGGCAGGGCATCGGGCGCGCGGTGGCACTGCGGCTGTCCGCGGCCGGGCACCGCGTCGCGCTGGTCGGTCGCGACGGCGCCAAGCTGGACGCGGTGGCCGCCGAGCTGCCCGGCCCGGCGCTGCGCCTGTCCGCCGACCTCACCGTCCCCGACCAGGTCGAGCGGGTGTTCGCCGCGGTCGAGGACACCTGGGCGGCGGCCGGGGTGCTGGTGGCCAACGCCGGCACGGCGCTGGCCGCGCCGCTGGTCAGGACCACCGACGAGCAGTGGCAGCAGATGCTCGACACCAACCTCACCGCCCCGTTCCGCTGCATCCGCCGCGCCCTGCCGGCGATGACCGCGGCCGGGTGGGGCCGGATCGTGGTGATCGCCTCGGTGGTGGCCAAGCGCGGGGAGCGGCAGGTAGCCGCCTACAGCGCCAGCAAGCACGGCGTGCTCGGGCTGGTCCGGGCCGCGGCCGACGAGGTCGCCCGCACCGGCGTCACGGTGAACGCGGTGTGCCCGGGGTACGTCGACACGCCGATGACCGACGCCACGGTGGCCGCGATGAGCGGCCGGATGGACATCGGCGTGCCCGAGGCGAGGGCGCTGCTCGCCCGCCGCCAGCCCATCGGCCGGCTGGTCGACCCGGACGAGGTCGCCGCGGCCGTGCTGGCCTGCGTGGACAACGCCGCGATCACCGGCCAGGGGATCAACGTCGACGGAGGGACGGTCCAGTCATGACCTTCGAGCGGATCAACCCCCCGGACCTGGCGACACCGCGCGGGTTCAGCCACGCCGTCGTCACCGACCGGCGGCGGACGGTCTACCTGGCCGGGCAGACCGCCCTCGACGCCTCCGGGACGATCGTGGGCGACGGCGTGGTGGCGCAGTTCGAGCAGGCCCTGGGCAACCTGCTGCACGCCCTGCGGGCGGCCGGCGGCGCCCCGACGGACCTGGTCACGGTGACCCTCTACATCGTCGACATGGACGACTACCTGGCCCACGCCCGGGAGATCGGCGCGGTCTGGCGGCGGCTGGCCGGCACCGACTACCCGGCGATGGCCGGTATCGGGGTGAGCCGGCTGTGGGACGTCGAGGCGCTGGTGGAGATCCAGGGCGTCGCCGCGGTGGAGTGACCGCTCAGGCGTGGATGGCGGCCAGGGCGTACTCCCGGGCCGGGGCCCGCAGCGCGGCGTCGAGATCGGTGAACAGGTCCGCGGCGCGGGCGCCGTGCCAGGTCTGCGGCAGCAGGTCGGCCGGCAACCCGGGGTCGAGGTAGGGCAGCCGGCGCCACTCGGTGAGCAGCGGAACGTACACCTCGAACGCGGTGCGCGGCCCGTCCGCGGCGGCGTCCCAGCGGGCCCGGGCGTCGGCGTAGCGGGCGAGGAACTCCGCGTACCCGGCGTCGACGGCGGGCAGGTCCCACCACTGCCCGACCTTGTCGCGCAGTTCCCCGAACGCCGCGTAGTGCGAGCGGAACAGGTCCACGTAGGACGCCAGCCCGAGCCGGCACAGCGTGCCGGCCACGTCGTCGTGCAGGTTCCCGGGCGCGACCCACACCCCCGGCGCCGCGGTGCCGAACCCCATCCGGCTCAGCGCCGCGCGCAGCTGGTGGCGCTTGTCCCGCTCGGACTCCGGCACCGAGAAGACCACCAGCACCAGGCCGTCCTCCAGCTCGGCCCGGCGCCTACCGAAGATCCGCACGTCGCCCTCGCGCAGCACCTCCAGGGTCTGCTCGGACAGCGCGTAGCCGGCGGCGCCGTCGCTGCGCATGGCGTGCAGGACCCCGCGCCGCTTGAGCCGCGAGATCGACGAGCGCACCCCGGCCGAGTCCACCCCGAGGTCGCCGAGCAGCCGCACCACCGAGCCGACCGACAGCCAGTTGTGCTCCTCGCGGGCGTACAGGCCGTACAGCGTCAGGATGAGCCGCCGCGGCGCGATCTCGGACACCGACCAACCCTAGGCGGGCCTCGGGGTACCCGGGCCCTGCCCCGCGTTCCGCCCGGCGGCCCGCTCGCGGAGCCGGAAGCGCTGCAGCTTGCCCGTCGCCGTGCGCGGCAGCTCCGCCACGAACTCCACCACCCGCGGGTACTTGTACGGCGCGATGGTGGCCTTGACGTGGCTCTGCAGGGCGGCGACCGCATCGGCGCCGGTCGGCGCGCCCGCCCTGGCCACGACGTACGCCGCCACCAGCTGGCCGCGCGCCGGGTCGGGCACCCCGACGACCGCGCAGTCCACCACGTCAGGGTGCGAGCGCACCGCCTCCTCCACCTCCGGCCCGGCGATGTTGTAGCCCGAGGACACGATCATGTCGTCGTTGCGGGCGTGGTACCAGAAGTAGCCGTCGGCGTCGCGGGTGAAGGTGTCGCCGGTGACGTTCCAGCCGCCCTGCACGTAGACCCGCTGGCGGGGATCGTCAAGGTAGCGGCAGCCCGTGGGGCCGCGCACGGCCAGCCTGCCGGGCGTGCCGTCGGGGACCGGGTGGCCCTCCTCGTCGACGATGCGGGCCTGGTAGCCGGGCACCGCCCGGCCGGTGGCGCCCGGGCGGATGTCCTCGTCGGCGGCGGCGATGAACACGTGCAGCATCTCGGTGGACCCGATGCCGTCGATCAGCGCCAGGCCGGTGGCTGCGTGGAACTGCCGCCAGGTCGTCTCGTCGAGGTGCTCGCCGGCCGAGACCGCCCGCCGCAGCGTGCAGAGCTCGGACAGCTCGGCCGCGGTGAGCATGGCCCGGTAGGCGGTCGGCGCGGTGAAGCACACCGTCACCCGGTGCTCGGCGATGTGCCCGGCGAGCTCGGCCGGGGTCGCCTTCTCGATCAGCAGCGTGCTCGCCCCGACCCGCAGCGGGAACACCAGCAGCCCGCCCAGGCCGAAGGTGAACCCCAGCGGCGGGGTGCCGGTGACGACGTCGTCGGCGGTGGGCCGGACGACGTGCCGGGAGAAGGTGTCGGCGATGGCCAGCACGTCGCGGTGGAAGTGCATGGTGGCCTTGGGCCGGCCGGTGGTGCCGGAGGTGAAGGCCAGCAGGGCCACGTCGTCGGCGGCGGTGGCCACGTCGGCGAACCGCTCGGGGTGCGCGGCGGCCCGGACGGAGAGGTCGTCCTCGCCGGGGCCGCCGTAGGCGATCGTCGGGACCCCGTCGAGGGCGGCGGCGCGCAGGTCGTCGAGGAAGCGGTGGTCGCTCAGCGCCAGGTCGATCCGGGCGATCTCGTGGATGTCGCGCAACTCGCGACTGCGCAGCATCGGCATCGTGGTGACCGCGACCGCACCCGCCTTGAGCACGCCGAACCAGCAGGCGACCAGCCACGGGTTGTTCGGGCCGCGCAGCAGCACCCGGTTGCCGGGCACGATGCCGCACTCCGCGGTGAGCACGTGGGCCACCTGGTCGGCCGTGGCCCGCAGCCGGTCGTAGGTCCAGGGCTGCTCCCCCGGCACCCGCAGGCACGGCCGGTCGCCGCCGTGCTCGGCGATCACGTCGTCGAGCAGGGCGGTGGCGCAGTTGAGCCGGTCCGGGTACGGCAGGTCGTCCAGCAGCAGGTCGGGCCAGTCGTCGGCGGGCGGGAGGTGCTCGCGGCAGAACGGGTCGACGTGGGCGGACGGGGACAGGGACATCCGCGAGGACGTCGACGGGGACATCGCGTGGCCTCCTCGGTGGCGTGCAGCCACGATATTGCGCACCGGTGACGGCGGTCAATACGCCGA
>DASQMQ010000322.1:0-4358 GCA_035645455.1 Pseudonocardia sp. | reverse complement strand
GGTACTTGAGCAGCTCGAACTCCTTGTAGGTGAGCTCAAGCAGCCGCCCGCGCAGCCGCGCGGCGTAGGTGGCCTCGTCGATCACCAGCTCGCCGAGCACCAGGGCACCGCCGTCGCGGCCGGCGTCGGCGCCGGGGCGGGACTTCAGCAGCCGCAGCCGCGCGTCCACCTCGGCCGGGCCGGTGCCGGGCAGCAGGATCTCGTCGACCACCCACTCCCCGGACACCGCCACCAGCCCGCCCTCGGTCAGCACCGCGACGACCGGCACGTCCATCCCGGTGCTGCCGAGCAGCCGGCACAGGCTGCGGGCGGCGACCAGGTCGGTGCGCGCATCGACGAGGACGGCGTCGTGGGGGCCCGCGTCCAGCAGCGCGGCGACTTCGGGGGCCGCGGTGCGCACGCCGTGCGGGAGCAGTGCCAGGGCCGGCAGGACCGAGCCGGGGTCGGGGTCGGCGGTCAGCAGCAGGAGTTCCACGTGGTGCCTCCTCTCACGACGGAGGTCCGGACGCCCCGGTGCGGCGCCCGTCAACCCGGTGACGGCGGGCGACGACGACGCACCGCTGGACCGCATGGCCTGCGGGAACCGGCACGCGGATGATCGGAGAATAGCCGGGGAACGGCTCCGTGGCACGACCCCAGCGGCACATCTCACCCTCGCGTCGCCCGGATGACCAGCGATGACGCGCCGCCCCCGGACCGGGCAGCCGGCGGCCGGGCCCCGCGCGGAGCCGCCGGAGCGGCAGCTCTACGGTCGGACCAGCACACCCGCGACCGCGCGGGCGCGGCGAACGGGGGTCGGGATGCGGCGGCTGATCATCGCGCTGCTCGTGCTGGCCGGGCTGCTGGTCGCCGCCGACTTCGGCTCGGCGGCGCTGGCCGAGTCGGCCGTGTCCCGGCAGATGCGCTCCCAGCTGGACCTGGCCGACGATCCCGCGGTGCGGATCAACGGCTTCCCGTTCCTCACCCAGGCCGTCGCCGGCCGCTACTCCAGCGTGAACGTCGACGCGTCCCGGATCGAGGTCGGCCAGCTGCAGGAGCTGTCGGTCACCGCCCAGCTGCGCGACGTCGACGCGCCGCTGTCGATGCTGCTCGGGTCCGGCGAGAAGACGCTGCGGGTGCGCGAGGTCGAGGGCACCGTGCGGGTCCCGGCCAAGGACGTCGAGCGGCTGGTACCCGGCGTGCAGGACCTGCGCATCGAGACCCTCGACGGCGACGCCCTGGAGCAGATCGCCGAGGACGCCGAGGACCCGGCGCTGGCCGGGCTCGACCCGGAGCGCACGGTGCGCCTGGTCGGCACCAGCGCGCTGCTCGGCGAGGAGGCCGAGGTGGCGGTCGTCGCCGCGCTGGAGCTGGTGGACGGGCAGGTCCGGATCTCCCCGCGCAACGTCGAGCTGGGCGGGGAGAACGCCCCGGAGATCCCGGCGTCCGCCCAGCGGACGCTGACCCAGCTGTTCACCGTGCGGATCGACCCGGGCGCGCTGCCGCTGCGGGCCACCCCGACCGACCTGCGCGCGGTCAACGGCAACCTGGAGATCAGCGGCACCGCAGCGGACCTCGTCCTCGGCGCCGGTTCCCCGCTGACCGCCCGCTGACACCCGGCCAGCCGTCCGCGGGCTGGGAAGACGCTCCCGGGCGATCGGGATCGTCGGCTATCGTGGGCGCTGTGAACTGGCCGCTGACCCGACGCCGCGCAGTGGACCTGTGCCGCGTGGGCAGCTGCCTGTGTCGGCCCTGCTGAGCGCCTTCGCGCGCCGTTCCGGCCCCCCGTGAACCCCTGCACCGCCAGGGATGCCGCACGCCCGGGCCCCTTCCACCCCCCAGAGCACCGCCAGCGAACACCGACAGGGAGCCACCACATGAGCCGCCAGGACGTCCTGGTCACCGCCGATTGGGCCGAGAAGAACCTCGGTACCGACGGAATCGTGTTCCTCGAGGTCGACGAGGACACCACGGCCTACGACGGTGGGCACCTGCCCGGGGCCGTCAAGGTCAACTGGACCACCGAGCTGCAGGACCCGGTCCGCCGCGACATCGTCGACAAGGCGCAGTTCGAGCGGCTGCTGTCGGCCAAGGGCGTGGCCGACACCGACACCGTCGTGCTCTACGGCGGCAACAACAACTGGTTCGCCGCCTACGCCTACTGGCAGTTCAAGCTCTACGGCCACGCCGAGGTCAAGCTGCTCGACGGCGGCCGCAAGAAGTGGGAGCTGGACGGCCGCACGCTGACCACCGAGGTCGCCGAGCGCCCGGCCACCACCTACACCGCCCAGGAGCCGGACCTGTCGATCCGGGCGTTCCGCGACGAGGTGGTGGACGCGATCGGCACCAAGAACCTGGTCGACGTCCGCTCGCCCGACGAGTTCTCCGGCAAGATCCTGGCCCCGGCGCACCTGCCGCAGGAGCAGTCGCAGCGCCCCGGCCACGTGCCGACCGCGGTGAACATCCCGTGGAGCAAGGCGGCCAACGAGGACGGCACCTTCAAGTCCGACGAGGAGCTGGCCACGCTCTACGCCGAGGCCGGGTACGACGACGGCCGGTCCACGATCGCCTACTGCCGCATCGGCGAGCGCAGCTCGCACACCTGGGTGGTGCTGCACGAGCTGCTCGGCCACGCCGACGTGAAGAACTACGACGGCAGCTGGACCGAGTACGGCTCGCTGATCGGGGTGCCGATCGAGCTGGGCGCGTCGCAGAGTTCGGCGCAGAAGGTCAACGCCTGATGTGCGGCGCCCCGGACCAGGCGGTCGCCCTGCCGCCCGGCACCGACCTGAGCAGGGAGACGGTGCTCACCGGGCGGGTCGTGGCCGGCGGGCAGCCGGTGGCCGGCGCGTTCGTCCGGCTGCTGGACGGCACCGGTGAGTTCACCGCCGAGGTGGTCGCCTCCGCGGACGGGAACTTCCGGTTCTTCGCCGCGCCGGGCACCTGGACGCTGCGCGCGCTGTCCCGGGCCGGCAACGGTCACGCCGAGCTGACCGCCACCGGACCCGGGCTGCACCAGGCCGAGGTCGCCGTCGCCTGAGCAACCCCGCCGCCCCCGCCGCCCCCCGGCGGCAACCGCCGGCCCCGGTTCAGGAAGGCCACCTTCAGGTCCTCAGCGGGCAGGAAGGTGGCCTTCCTGAACCTCAGCGAGCCCGCGGAGATCCGCGCGGATCCGCGGCCGTCCCGGCGGGGTACTAGGCTCCCCCGCCGTGCACTGGATCCTGACCGGCACGCTGATCGCGGCCAGCGCCGCGACGGCCGCCTACACCGGCTACCTCATGCGCCGACTGTTCACCCTGGAACCGGGCATGCCCGACACCGCACCGGCACCCGACGGGAGTGCGTCGTGAGCGAACCGCAGATCACCGGCGGCACCCCCGGCCCGACCAATGCCGCGCCGGACTCCCCGCAGCGCAACCGGCCCCGGTTCGACGACCTCCCGGTGCCCGACGACACCGCCAACCTGCGCGAGGGCCCGAACCTGCACGACCAGTGCCTGGGTCTGCTCCCGCTGATCGGGGTGTGGCGCGGGCTGGGCGAGGTCGACTACCCGACCATCGACGGGCCGCAGCGGTTCGGCCAGCAGATCGTGTTCGCCCACGACGGGCGCCCGTTCCTGTCCTACGAGTCGCGGGCCTGGCTGCTCGGCGAGGACGGCGAGGTGCTGCGCCCGGCCGCCCGGGAGACCGGTTTCTGGCGCCCCCAGCCCGACGGTCGCGACCTCGAGGTGCTCGTCACCCACGCCACCGGGATCACCGAGGTGTTCTACGGCCGGGCCCGCGACCTGCGGTCCTGGGAGATCCAGACGGACGCGGTCGTGCGGACGGCGTCGGCCAAGGACGTGACGGCGTCGCACCGGCTCTACGGCATCGTCGAGGGCGGCGATCTGGCCTACGTCGACGAGCGGGCGATGGAGGGCCAGCCCCTGCAGCCCCACCTCTCCGCCCTGCTGAGCCGGGTCGCGGGCTGACCGGCGGCCCCACCGGGCCGAGCCGCTCGGCTCCGCGCACCGGCCCGGCCCCGGCAGGCGCCAGGTGCGCGCCGACTGCCGTGCCCGTCATCGCGGCGTCGGGCTGGAGGTCCGGCGAGGTGCGAACCCCGGGTTCTCAGCCCGAGCGGGACGCCGACGGCGACCGGCCGGCGCGATCCGGTCCGCCCTTGTCGGGCTCCTGACGCCCGTTCGGGGGATCGCCGGGCTTGGCCGAGGTCAGCATCGTCGCGTCGCCCTGGCCGGGCGGGCGACCGTGGGGGCCCTGGCCGTTCGGCGGTCCCTGCTGCCGGCCGTGCCCGCTGGCGCCCGGTCCGTTCTGGCCCGGGCCGTGCGGTCCCGGCCCGTTCGCGCCGGGACCGCCCTTGGCGGGGCCGCCGCCCTGGGGCGC
>DASQMQ010000321.1:0-8049 GCA_035645455.1 Pseudonocardia sp. | reverse complement strand
CCCGGACCCCGCACCGACCTCCGGCCCCGACCCCATCACCGCCTCCGGCGTCCCCTGCATCGACTGACCGGCCCGGTGCGCGATCCGGCCCGGGGGGCGGCGGCTGACTACGGTGGCGCGGTGACGCTCACCGCCGCCCTGCTCGACCCGCTGCGCTCCGGCCCCGCCGCCGCCCAGCCGCTGATCACCTTCTACGACGACGCGACGGGCGAGCGCATCGAGCTCTCCGGCACCACCACGGCGAACTGGGCGGCCAAGGCCGCGAACCTGCTGCGCGACGAGTGCGACGTCGAGCCCGGGACCAGGGTCGCGCTGCTGCTGCCGGCGCACTGGCAGACCGCGGCGGTGCTGCTGGCCGCGTGGTGGTGCGGGGCGGAGGTGGTCACCGACCCGGGCGCCGCCGAGTGGGTGATCTGCGACGCCGACCGGCTGGACCTGGCGCTGGCCGACGACCCGTCCGGTGGTGTGATCGCGCTCTCGCTGGACGCGTTCGGCAAGGGGCTGACCGGCCTGCCGGCCGGGGTGGTCGACTTCGCCACCGAGGTCCGGCTGCAGGGCGACGAGTTCGTCCCGTGGCAGCCGCTCCCCGACGACGCCCGCGCCCTGGATGGCGCCTCGGTCGACGAGGTGCTGTCCACGGCCCGGGCGCGGGCCGCCGAGCTGGGGCTGACCGGGACCGACCGGGTGCTGTCCACCCTGGAGTGGTCGGGCCAGGGACTGCTGGACGGGCTGCTCGCGGTGCTGGCCGCGGAGGCGTCGCTGGTGCAGTGCCGCAACGCCGACCCGTCCGCGATGGAGCGCCGGGCCGCCACCGAGCGGACCACGACGACGCTGGGCTAGTGCGGATCAGCGGTTCACGCCGCTAGTCGAGGACGGTCAGGTCCAGCCGCCCCAGCCGGTCGGGGTCGGCCAGCACGTCGATGGCCGCGACCCGCCCGCCGGTGACGGTGAAGGCCATCACGAACATCGGCCGGCCGCGGGCCGTGACCACCACCCCGGCCGCCCCGTTGACCAGCGCCGGACGCACGAACGGGGACAGCCGCCCGGAGGCGAGCGCCTGCCCGGTGACCGCCCGCGCCCCGCGCAGCACGAACGTCATCCGCGGCCGCCCCGGCCCGCCGTCGGAGCGCAGCACGACGTCCGGGTCGAGGACGGCCAGCAGGCCGTCGAAGTCGCCGGCGCGGGAGGCCGCGAAGAAGGCGTCGACCACCTCGCGCTGGCGGGCGACGTCCGGGTCGGGCACCGGGGCCCGGCCGCGCACCCGGCGCCGGGCTCGGCTGGCGAGCTGGCGGGCCGCCACGGGCGAGCGCTCGATCATCGGCCCGATCTCGTCGAACGGCACGGCGAACATGTCGTGCAGCACGAACGCCAGCCGCTCGGCCGGGGTCAGCGTCTCCAGCACCACCAGCAGCGCCAGCCCGACCGAGTCGGCCAGCAGGGCCTCCTGCTCGGGGTCGGGGCCCTCGGCGCGGGTCAGGACCGGGTCGGGGACGTGCACGTCGACCGGCTCCTCGCGGCGGGACTTGCGCGCCCGCAGCACGTTCAGGCACACCCGGGCGACGATCGTCGTCAGCCAGCCGGCCAGGTTCTCGACGCCGCCGGCGTCCGCGCGGCTCACCCGCAGCCAGGCGTCCTGGACGGCGTCCTCGGCCTCGCCGGTCGAGCCCAGCATCCGGTAGGCCACCGCCCGCAGCCGGGTCCGGTGCTCCTCGAACCGCTCGGCCAACCACTCGCGCTCGTCCACGCCGTCACGTTCCTTCCGCGGGAGGTGTCACCGGAGTAGACCCGCCCGAGCGGGTCGTTGTGACTCACCTGGAGGAACCATGACCGCGCCGATCCTGCTCACCGGCGGCACCGGCACTCTGGGCCGGCTCGTCACCCCCCTGCTGACCGGTGCCGGCCGCCGGGTGCGCGTGCTGAGCCGGGGCTCCCACCAGCCGGGCGACGGCGTCGAGTACGTCACCGGCGACCTGGAGACCGGCGAGGGCGTCGAGGCCGCCGTCGCCGGGGTCGAGACCGTCGTGCACTGCGCTGGCAGCGCCAAGGGCGACGAGGACAAGGCCCGCAGCCTCGTCGGGACGGCGGCCCGGGCCGGGGTCCGGCACCTGGTGTACATCTCCGTGGTCGGCGCCGAGCGGGTGCCGGTGGTCAGCGGGATGGACCGGGCGGCGTTCGGCTACTTCGCGGCCAAGCGCGCCGCGGAACGGGTGGTGGCCGACTCCGGCATCCCGTGGACCACGCTGCGGGCCGGCCAGTTCCACGAGCTGACGCTGACCGTGGTCGCGCAGCTGGCGAAGCTGCCGGTGATCCCCTACCCGGCCGGGCAGCGGTTCCAGCCGATCGACGGCCGCGAGGTCGCCGTCCGGCTGGCCGAGCTGGCCCTCGGCGACCCCGCCGGCCTGGTCCCCGACATCGCCGGGCCGCGGGTGCACGGCATGGACGAGCTGATCCGCAGCTACCTGCGGGCGGTCGGCAAGCGACGGCCGCTGCTGCCGGTGCGGGTGCCGGGCGGAGCGGCCCGGGCGATGCGGGAGGGCGCCAACCTGGCCCCGGAGCGGGCGGTGGGGCGGCGGACGTGGGAGGAGTTCCTGGCCGAGCGGGTGCCGGTGGCGTCACCGGCCCGGTAGCCGTCGGCGGCGCCTCTCGGCACACCGGAACGGCCCGGACGATCGGTGCGCTACCCCTTGAGCAGGGCCCGCGCCATCACCATCCGCTGGATCTGGTTGGTGCCCTCGTAGATCTGGGTGATCTTCGCGTCGCGCATCATCCGCTCCACCGGGAAGTCCCTGGTGTAGCCGGCGCCGCCGAGCAGCTGCACCGCGTCGGTGGTCACGCTCATCGCGGTGTCCGAGGCCAGGCACTTCGCCGCGCTGGAGATGAAGCCGAGGTTCGGCTCGCCGCGCTCGGCCCGGGAGGCGGCCACGTAGACCAGCTGGCGGGCGGCCTCCACCTTCATCGCCATGTCCGCCAGCATGAACTGCAGGCCCTGGAACTCGGCGATCTTCCGGCCGAACTGCGAGCGCTCCTTGACGTACCCGATCGCCACGTCCAGCGCCCCCTGGGCGATGCCGACCGCCTGCGCGCCGATGGTCGGGCGGGTGTGGTCGAGGGTCTTCAGGGCGGTCTTGAAGCCGGTGCCCTCGGCGCCGATGATCCGGTCGGCCGGGATCCGGCAGTCGGTGAAGTAGATCTCCCGGGTGGGCGAGCCGCTGATGCCGAGCTTGCGCTCCTTCGGGCCGATCTCGAAGCCGGGGTCGTCGGCGCGCACGACGAAGGCGGAGATGCCGCCGGCGCCCTTCTCCGGGTCGGTCACCGCCATCACCGTGTACCAGGTGGACTCACCCGCGTTGGTGATCCAGCACTTGGTGCCGTCGAGCACCCAGCTGTCGCCGTCGCGGCGCGCCCGGGTCCTCATCGCCGCGGCGTCCGAACCGGCCTCGCGCTCGGACAGCGCGTAGCTGATCATGGCGTCGCCGGCCGCGATCGAGGGCAGCACCTGCTTCTTCAGCTCGTCGGACGCCGAGAGCAGGATCGGGGTCAGGCCCAGCCCGTTCACCGCCGGGATCAGCGACGAGGACGTGCAGACCCGCGCGACCTCCTCGATGACGATGCAGCCGGCCAGCTCGTCGGCCCCCTGCCCGCCGTACTCCTCGGGGATCACCACCGCGTGGAAACCGGCCTTCACCAGCGCGTCACGCGCTTCGACCGGGTAGCGGCCCTGCTCGTCGACGTCGGCGGCGTGCGGAGCGACCTCCTTCTCGGCCAGGTCGCGCACGGCCTCGCGGAGGGCCGCGTGCTCGTCGCTCAACCGGTACGCCTCGAAAGCGGGATCCATGTCCGCAGCGTAACGGCACTCAGTGCCACGTACAAGGAGCGCTGCTACCCTCCGTGCCATGACGGACGCCACTGCGGGGACGCCCGCCCGCGCCCGCCGGGGCAGCTCCGCGCAGGGCCGCGCCGAGGTCCGCCGCGAGCTGGCCACCGCAGCCGCGCGGTTGTTCGACGAGCGGGGCTACGAGGACACGACCGTCGACGACATCGCCGCCGCGGCCGGCGTCGGGCGGCGCACGTTCTTCCGGTACTTCCGCGGCAAGGAGGACGCGATCTCGCCCGACCACGAGGGCGCGCTGGCCCGGGTCGTGGAGATCTTCGCGACGGCGCACGCCGCCGAGCCGACCGCGAGCCTCGTGCTGCGAGCGGCCGAGACCGTCTTCGAGCTGTACACCGCCGATCCGGCGCTGTCGCTGCTGCGCTACAAGCTGACCCACGAGGTCCCCGCGCTGCGCGACCGGGAGTCGGCCAGCGTCGACCACTACCGCCGGCTGTTCACCCGCAACCTGCGCGGCCGGTCCGCCGGCGACCCGGGCGGTGCCATGCGGGCCGCGGTGACGGCGGCAGCCGTGGTGGCGGCGCACAACCTCGCGCTGCGCGAGTGGCTCGCCGCCGGGGCGCCCGATGACGGGGGCGAGACGTGCCGGGCGCGGTTCCGGGAGGTGGCCGTACTGCTGCCGGGCGAGCCCGCCGCACCGGGCGACCAGCTGCACGCGGTCGCGCAACGCCTGGAAGCAGCCGCCGACCGCCTGGAGCGCTCCCGCTCCGGGTGATCCACGCGGCGAGGTCGAGCGGGGTTCAGGAAGGCCACCTTCCTGCCCGCAGCGGACCTGAAGGTGGCCTTCCTGAAGCGGGCCGGGGCCGCGACCGACTCCGGACATGCGTGATCCCCGGGCCGCACCGAATCATGCGTACGCCGAGCTGGACGGGCTCGGGCCCGGGGATCACGGGTGACTGCCTGGGACTCGCCGGCACCACGCCGGCTTCCACAAACGGTCGGAGACTAGTCCTGTGGTGCTAGCGGACAGCCACCTCACATGTCCAATGGCTACTCAACTTTGGACCACCTCCTCTCACGTGTACGGCCACCCTACGACTGCTCCCCCGCGGTCCGCCACGTGAATATCAGGATTCCGCCGCCGCTCGCAGGGTCGCGTCCTTGACCAGCACGGATCGCGCCAACTCGGCCTGGAACTCCCCCATTCGGACGAGCAGCGCAGGGTCCCCGGCGGCCAGGATCCGGACGGCGAGCAGCCCGGCGTTGCGGGCCCCGCCGACCGCCACCGTGGCCACCGGGACCCCGGCCGGCATCTGCACGATCGACAGCAGCGAGTCCAGCCCGTCCAGCCGGGCCAGCGGCACCGGGACGCCGACCACCGGCAGCGGGGTGGCCGCGGCGACCATGCCGGGCAGGTGCGCCGCCCCGCCCGCCCCGGCGATGATCACCCGCAGGCCGCGGCCGACGGCGCCGGTGGCGTAGTCGAGCATCCGCTGCGGGGTGCGGTGCGCGGAGTACACGCCGACCTCGTAGGGCACCTGGAACTCGGCGAGCGCCCCGGCGGCGGCCGACATCACCGGCCAGTCCGAGTCGCTGCCCATGATCACGCCGACGATCGGCTCAACCACCGACGGCCACCTCCCCGGTGTGCTCGGACCAGCCGTCGGTCCAGGTCGCGGTGGACAGCCAGGCCGCGGCCAGCGCCGCCCGGGCGCGCACCACGGCCATGTCCGGGCCGAGGAAGGTGACGTGGCCGACCTTGCGGTCGGGGCGTTCGGCCTTGCCGTACAGGTGCACCTTCGCGTCCGGGAAGCGGGCGAACAGGTGGTGCAGCCGCTCGTCGGTGCTCATCGCCGGTGCCTGCGCCGCGCCCAGGACGTTGGCCATCACCACCGCGGGGGCGGTGGGCGCGGTGGAGCCGAGCGGGTAGTCCAGCACGGCGCGCAGGTGCTGCTCGAACTGCGAGGTCCGGGCGCCCTCGATGGTCCAGTGCCCGGAGTTGTGCGGGCGCATGGCGAGCTCGTTGACCACGAGCTCGCCGCCGGTCGCCTCGAACAGCTCGACGGCCAGCAGCCCGGTGACGTCCAGTTCGGTCGCGATCCGCAGGGCGAGCTGCTGGGCGGCCAGCGCGACATCCTCCGCCAGGCCGGGCGCCGGCGCCAGCACCTGCACGCACTGCCCGCGCTGCTGCACGGTCTCCACCACCGGCCACGCGGCCGCCTGGCCGAACGGCGAGCGGGCGACCAGCGCGGCCAGCTCGCGGCGCATCGGCACCGCCCGCTCGACCATCAGCGGGGTGCCCGCGGCGAGCAGCTCGCGGACCAGGTCGGCGTCCGGTGCGGGCAGCAGCCAGACACCGCGGCCGTCGTAGCCGCCGCGGACGGCCTTGAGCACCACCCGCGGGCCGTGCGCGGCGGCGAACCGCTCGACGTCGGCCGGGTCGGTGACCGCGGCGAACTCCGGCACCGCCAGCCCGAGCCCGGCCAACCGCTCGCGCATGACCAGCTTGTCCTGGGCGTGCAGCAGGGCCTGCGGGCGCGGGTGCACCGCGACCCCGGCGTCGACCAGCGCGCGCAGGTCGTCCTGCGGCACCTGTTCGTGGTCCAGGGTGACCGCGGAGCAGCCGGCGGCGAACGCGCGCAGGGCCGCCCGGTCGGTCGGGCCGCCGATGCGGACGTCCGGGCTGACCAGCGCGGCCGGCTCCGCGGCGGTGGTGGCGAGCACCCGCAGGGACTGGCCGAGGGCGATCGCGGCCTGGTGGGTCATCCGGGCCAGCTGCCCGGCGCCGATCATGCCGACCACCGGCAACGGGTCGGGTTGGGTCGCGTCCACGATGGCCGGAGCCTACCTGCGGGCGGGCGGGCGGCCCGGTCTGGCACGATCGAACAGGTGTCTGTGGTCGAAACGGTGCTGGCGGCGATCCCCCAGCCGTACCGGAGCGTCGCGATCAAGCACCGTGAGCTGCTGAAGTTCGGTCTGGTCGGGGGCACCACCTGGATCATCGACACCGCGGTGTTCCTGCTGCTCAAGACGACCGTGCTGGCCGACAAGCCGCTCACCGCGAAGGTCATCGCGGTGCTGGTGGCCACCATCGTGTCCTACGTGCTCAACCGCGAGTGGTCCTTCCGGACCCGCGGCGGGCGCGAGCGCCACCACGAGGCCGCGCTGTTCTTCCTGGTCAGCGGGATCGGGGTGGCGGTCTACACGGCGCCGCTGGCGATCTCGCGGTACGTGCTCGACCTGCAGGTGCCGGGGGTGAGCCTGCTCACCCAGGAGGTCGCCGACTTCGTCAGCGGGCAGATCATCGGGGTGCTGGCCGGGATGGCGTTCCGCTGGTGGGCGTTCCGCCGGTTCGTCTTCCCCGACCAGGACGTCCGCCGCCAGGCCCCGCGCCCCGAACAGCCCGCTGCCTGAGCACCCCGCTCAGCGGGGGCCGGCGGGGGTCCGGGCGGCGCCCATCACGTCGTCGGCGCGGGCGGCCGGCAGGAAGATCGTGAACATCGCCGGGCGGGCCCGGGACAGCTCCAGCCGCCCGCCGTCCGCCTCGACCAGCGCCCGGGCCAGCGCCAGGCCCAGCCCGGTGGAGGAGCCGACCGACACCCCGCGGTCGAACACGTGCGGCACCAGCTCCTCCGGCACCCCGGCGCCGGTGTCGGCCACCTCGACCAGCAGGCTCGACTCGGCGGCCCGCGCGCTCACCGTCACCGTGCCGCCGCCGTGCTGCAGGGCGTTGTCCACCAGCGCCCCGACGGCCTCGCGCAGCCGGGCCGGGGTGACCCGGGCCAGCAGCCCGTCGGGCAGCCGCACGCGCAGGCTGCGGCCCGCCGCCTTGAGCGCCGGGCGCCACTCCTCGGCCACCGCGGTGAGCGCTTCCCGCAGGTCCTGCAGCTCGGCGCCGGCCGCCCGGGCCGCCCGGGCCGCCTCCAGCAGCTCGTCGAGCACGCCGGAGAGCCGCTCGGCCTGCTCCAGGGCGGCGTGCGCCTCCCGCCGGGTGCTCGGGTCGGGGTGCGAGGCCAGCTCGTCGAGCCGCAGCTGCAGCGCGGTGAGCCGGCTGCGCAGCTGGTGGGAGACGTCGCCGACCAGCGTCCGCTCGCGCTGCACCAGCTCCGAGAGCGCGGCCGCGGAGGTGTCCAGCACATCGGAGACCCGGTCCAGCTCCGGGATGCCGTGCCGGCGGGTGGTCGCCCGGAAGTCGCCGGCGCCCAGCCGGGCGGCCCGGT
>DASQMQ010000320.1:0-2581 GCA_035645455.1 Pseudonocardia sp. | reverse complement strand
AGGCCGCCCGGTTGATCGGCGCGGCCGACGTGATCGCCTACCACTCGGCCCGGCACGGCCGCTCGATCGCCCGCCGGATCGCCGCGCCGCACCTGCGCGGCGACCAGATCGAGGAGGCGCTGGTCTACCCGGTCACCACCGAGACAACCGACCACCCCGGCGGCTACCAGGGCGCGATCGACGAGTTCTACGCCGCCGCGGCGCAGCGCCTGGCCGCGCACCTGGACGCCGGGCGCGACGTGGTGCTGCTGGCCGAGGGCGACCCGCTGTTCTACGGCTCCTACATGCACATGCACAAGCGGCTGGCCCCGCGCTACCGCACCGAGGTCGTCCCCGGGGTGACCTCGATCAGCGCCGCGTCGGCCGCGCTGGGCCAACCGCTGGTCGAGCGGGACGAGGTGCTGACCGTGCTGCCCGGCACGCTGCCCCGCGACGAGCTGGCCCGCCGCCTGGCCGACACCGACTCGGCCGCGGTGCTCAAGCTGGGCCGGACGTTCGAGGCGGTCCGCGGGGCCGTCGCGGACGCCGGGCGCAGCGGGTTCTACGTGGAGCGCGCGACCATGGACGGCCAGCGCACGGCCGCGCTGGACGAGGTCGACCCGGGCTCGGTGCCCTACTTCGCGATCGCCCTGCTGCCCGGCGCGCTGGCCGCGACCGTCCCGGCGCCCGCCGACGAGCCCGTCCGCGCCCGCGGCGAGGTCGTGGTCGTGGGCACCGGTCCGGCCGGGCGGGACTGGCTGACCCCGCAGGTCGCCGCGGTCCTCGCGGCCGCCGACGACCTGGTCGGCTACGGCCCCTACCTGGACCGGGTGCCGCCGAACCCGCGCCAGGAGCGGCACGCCAGCGACAACCGCGAGGAGGGCGCGCGGGCCGCGCACGCGCTGGACCTGGCCGCGTCCGGGCGGTCGGTGGCGGTGGTGTCGGCCGGCGACCCGGGCGTGTTCGCCATGGCGACCGCGGTGCTGGAGGTCGCGGCGCAGGACAAGTACGCCGGGGTCCCGGTGCGGGTGCTGCCCGGGCTGACCGCGTCCAGCGCGGTCGCGGCCGCGGTCGGCGCCCCGCTCGGGCACGACCACGCGGTGATCTCGCTGTCCGACCGGCTCAAGCCGTGGGACGTGGTGGCCGAGCGGCTCACCGCGGCGGCCCGCGCCGACCTGGTCATCGCGATCTACAACCCGCGCTCGAAGGCCCGCCCGTGGCAGGTCGGTGCGGCCCGGGACCTGCTGCTGGCCCACCGCGACCCGGACACCCCGGTGGTGCTGGGCCGCGACGTCGGCGGGGCCGGCGAGCGGATCACCGTCACCACCCTGGCCGGGATGGACCCCGACCAGGTCGACATGCGGACCCTGGTCATCGTCGGCTCGTCGGCCACCCGCGTGGTGCAGCGAGACGGCCGCCCCGTCGTCTACACCCCCCGCCACTACGGTCGTGCGTGAGTTTCATGGCTATAGGCATGAAACTCACGCACGACCCAGGCCACCGCTTCGTCGACGGCGGGGACGACCGCCAGGCCCGGGGGTAGCGGCGGGCGGGCCTGGACCACGACGGGGATGCCGGCCTCGCGGGCGGCGGTGAGTTTCGCGGCAGCCGCGGATCCGCCGCTGTCCTTGGTGACCAGCACGTCGATCCGGTGCTCGCGCAGCAGTGCCCGCTCGCCGTCGAGGGTGAACGGGCCGCGGTCGAGCAGGACGTGCATGCAGGCCGGCGCGGGCGGCTGCGGCGGGTCGATGGAGCGGACCAGGAACCACCGGTCCGACCCGGCGAACGCGGCCAGCCCGAGCCGACCGGTGGTCAGGAAGATCCGCTCGCCCAGGTCGGGGAGCACCGCGGCGGCGGCCTCCAGGGAGTCCACCGTGGTCCACCGGTCGCCGGGCCGAGCGGTCCAGCCCGGGCGGCGCAGCACCAGCAGCGGCACGCCGGCCGCCGCCGTCGCCGCGGCGGCGTTGATCGTCATGCGGTCGGCGAACGGGTGGGTGGCGTCCACGACGGCATCCATCCGGTGCTCGGCGATCCACGCCGCCAGGGCGTCCGGGCCGCCGAAGCCGCCGATCCGGATCTCGCCGGGCGGCGGCACCGGCAGCCGCACCCGTCCGGCCAGCGACGACACCACGTGCAGCCCGGGCCGGTCGACCAGCCGGGTGGCCAGCAGCCGGGCCTCGGTGGTGCCGCCCAGGACCAGCAGCCTCATCGGTGCCGGTGCTGCTGGCGGGCGGCGGAGTAGAGGTGGCTGTCCGGGAAGTGCTCGGCGGCCAGCGCCGGCCCGACGATGATCACCGCGGCCATCCGGATCCCGGCCGCGCGGACGGCGTCGGGCAGCTCGTCGAGCCGCCCGCGCAGCACGACCTGGTGCTCGCGGCTGGCGTCGGCGACGACGGCGGCCGGGCAGTCCGGCCCGTGCACCGCCCCGAGCTGGGCGACGACCTCGTCGATCCGGTGCACCGACAGGTGCAGCACCAGGGTGCCGGCCGCGGGCCCCAGCGCGGTCAGCCCCTCGCCCTCGGGCATCGGGGTGGCCCGGGCCGCGATTCTCGTCAGTGTGACAGTCTGGGCGACCGTCGGCACGGTCAGCTCCCGGCCCAAC
>DASQMQ010000319.1:0-1634 GCA_035645455.1 Pseudonocardia sp. | reverse complement strand
GAGCAGTTCGACCGGGTGATGAAGACCAACATCTACGCCATGTTCTGGCTGTGCAAGGCGGCGGTGCCGCACATGAAGGCCGGCGCCTCGATCATCACCACGTCCTCGGTGCAGGCGTTCTCGCCCTCGCCGCACCTGCTGGACTACGCGACGTCCAAGGCCGGCATCGTCAACTTCACCAAGGGGCTGGGACACAACCTGATCGAGCGCGGGATCCGGGCCAACTCGGTGGCCCCCGGTCCGGTGTGGACCCCGCTCATCCCGGCCACCATGGGCGGGGAGAAGCTGGAGTCGTTCGGGACGCAGTCGCCGATGGGCCGGGCCGCCCAGCCGGCCGAGCTGGCCCCGTTCTACGTGTTCCTGGCCTCCCAGGAGTCCAGCTACATGACCTCGGAGGTGCTCGGCGTGACCGGCGGCTCGCCGATCACCTGAGCTCGCCCGCCGACGGGGGCGGTGACGGAGGCGGAGGCGGTGTGGACGAGGGGCCCGGTCCGGCCGAGCAGACGCCCGGCGGCGACCCGGTGTGCTGGCTGGACCGGCTCTGCCCGGAGTGCGGGGCGATGCCGTCCGCGGACTCCGGCGACCGATGCTGGCGCTGCGGTCGCCGGCGGTCCGACCCGGACGGTTCCGCCGAGCGGGCGTGAACCCGGGCACGCCACCGGCCCCGATCGGGCCGGACCGGGCAGGGTGTACCCGACGGTTCGGGACGGAGGTGTCGGCGTGCGGCAGCGGGTGCGGGAGTTCTGCGACCGGTACGGGCTGCGGGTCCCGGTGCTGCAGGCCCCGATGGCCGGGGCCTGCCCACCGGAGTTGGCGGTCGCGGTCGCCGAGGCCGGCGGCATGGGCGCCGACGGCGTGGTGCTGGACCCGCCGGAGCGCATCGCGGACTGGGTCCGGCGGTTCCGGGCCGGCACGTCCGGCCCGCTGCAGCTCAACACCTGGATCCCGGACCCGCCGGTGGACGCCCCGGACCGGGTCGCGGCGGCCGCCGACTTCCTGCGCACCCTCGGTGAACCGGGCGCGGCCGGGCCACCGGCCCCGGACTTCGCCGACCAGTGCGCGGCCCTGCTCGACGCCGCCCCGACGGTGGTCTCGTCGATCATGGGCCGGTTCGAGCCGGACTACGTCGACCGCCTGCACGAGCGCGGCATCGCCTGGTTCGCCTGCGCCACCACCCTGGACGACGCCCTGGCCGCCCAGGAGGCCGGCGCGGACGCGGTCGTCGCGCAGGGCATGGAGGCCGGCGGGCACCGCGGCACCGTCGATCCGGACGCCGCCGAGCGGACCGACATCGGGTTGTTCGCCCTGCTCCCCCGGCTCGCCGACGGGCTGGACGTGCCGGTGATCGCGGCCGGCGGGATAGCGGACGGTCGCGGGGTGGCCGCCGCGCTCGCCCTGGGCGCCTCGGCGGTGCAGGTGGGCACGGCGTTGCTGCGCTCCCCGGAGGCCGCCATCGACCCGGCGTGGTCGGCGGCGCTGGCCGGGCTGGCACCGGAGGGCACCACGCCGACCCGGGCCTACTCCGGGCGGCTGGGCCGGGCGGTGGCGACCGGGTACGTGCGGGCGTGGGCCGCGCCGGACGCCCCGGCGCCGGCGCCCTACCCCGACCAGCGGCGGCTGGTCGGGCAGTGGCG
>DASQMQ010000318.1:0-4328 GCA_035645455.1 Pseudonocardia sp. | reverse complement strand
GCCCGGTGCCGGTCAGCTCCACGACCTTGGCGCGGTGGTTGCCCGGGTCCGGCCGTCGACGGACGTAGCCGACCCGTTCCAGGGCGTTGACCATCACCGAAGGAGGACGCCATGCCCACTGACCGCCCGCCGGACGGCCCTGGTGATCGGCGGCACCGCCGGCATCGGCCGTGAGGTCGCCCACCGGCTCGTCGAGCGCGGGGAGGAGGTGACCCATCGTCGGCCGGCCGAGCGGGGGAGGGGCCGGCACGGCCCGCCGGATCGGCGCCGAGTTCCTGCCCGCGGACGTGTCCGAGCTGGCGCAGGTCCGCGAGCTGGCCGAGCAGGTGCGGTCGCGGCACGACGTGGTGCACCGGCTGGTGCAGTCCGCCGATGTGATCAGCGGGCCCGGGTGGACACCGCCGAGGGCTTCGAGGTCGGCTTCGCCACCAACTACCTGTCCCGGTTCCTGCTCGTCGGCCTGCTGCTCGACCGATTGGTGGCGGGCCGGGCCGACATCCTGCACATCGCCGCGGCCGGCGATGAGCACGGTGTTCGGCGCCGTGATGACCCTGCGGACGCCCGCCGAGGCCGCCCGCGTGCTGCTGGAGACCGCCGAGCGCCACCCCGACGACGTCCTCATCGGGGTGCGCGGCCGGCCGGTGCGGATCCCGGCCCGGGCGCGGGACGCGGCCTTCCGGGAGGCCCTCTGGCGGCGCACCGAGGACCTCACCGGATCGGTGGTCTCCGCGCCGCGGCGGTGAGCCGGCGGCTCAGTTCGCGTGCAGGGCCGCGTTGAGCGCGATCCCCTCGCCGGTCCGGGACAGCACCTCGACCGCGCCGCTCACCGAGTTCCGGCGGAACAGCAGCCCGTTGCGCCCGGACAGCGTGCGGGCCGCCACGACGTCGCCGCCGTCGGTCACGGTGACCTTCGTGCCGGCGGTGACGTAGAGCCCGGCCTCCACCACGCAGTCGTCGCCCAGCGAGATCCCGATGCCGGCGTTGGACCCGATCAGGCTGCGCCGGCCGACCGAGATCACCTCCTTGCCGCCGCCGGACAGGGTGCCCATCACCGCCGCCCCGCCGCCGAGGTCGCTGCCCTCGCCGAGGACCACCCCGGCCGAGATCCGGCCCTCCACCATCGACGCCCCCAGCGTGCCGGCGTTGAAGTTGACGAAGCCCTCGTGCATCACGGTGGTGCCCGGGGCCAGGTGCGCGCCGAGCCGGACCCGGTCGGCGTCGGCGATCCGGACACCGGTGGGCAGCACGTAGTCGACCATGCGGGGGAACTTGTCGACGCCGTGCACGGCCACCGGGCCGGCGGCGCGCAGCCGCAGGCGGGTGCGTTCGAAGTCGGTGACCGGGCACGGCCCGCGGTCGGTCCACACCACGTTGGCCAGCAGCCCGAACACGCCGTCCAGGTTGGCCTCGTGCGGCGCGACCAGGCGGTGGCTGAGCAGGTGCAGCCGCAGGTAGACGTCGTGGGCGTCGGTGGGCGGGTCGGCCAGCGACTCGATCGCCGTGCGGACCACGACGGTCCGCACGCCGCGCGCGTCGTCGGCACCGGTGAGCGGCTCCAGGTCGGCGGCGGTGTCGGGGGCGGTGTCGGGGGCGGTGTCGGGCGCGGTGTCGGGCGCGGCGCCGCCCAGCGCCGGGGCCGGGTACCAGGTGTCCAGGATCGTGCCGTCGGCGGCGACGGTGGCCAGTCCGGTTCCCGAGGCGCCCTCCCGGCGCGGTGCGGTAGTCACGGGCCCATCATCCCCCGGGCCCGGCGGGTAGCGTCCCGGCGGTGACGGACCTGGATCTCACGGCCGACCCGGTCGACCTGTGCGCGGCGCTGGTCGACGTCCCGAGCGTCTCCGGCGACGAGGCCGTGCTGGCCGACGCGCTGGAGCGGGCGCTGCGCGCCCAGGCGCCGCACCTGGAGCTGCTGCGGTCGGGGAACGCGGTGCTGGCCCGCACCCGGCTGGGCCGGGAGCGGCGGGTGCTGCTGGCCGGGCACCTGGACACCGTCCCGATCGCCGACAACGTGCCCAGCCGCCGCGACGGCCACCTGCTGCACGGCTGCGGCACCACCGACATGAAGTCCGGCGACGCGGTCATCGCCCACCTGGCCGCCACCCTCCCCGAACCGCGCCACGACCTCACCCTGGTCTTCTACGACTGCGAGGAGGTCGAGGCCCGCCGCAACGGGCTGGGGCGCATCGAGCGCGAGCACCGCGACTGGCACGACGCCGACCTGGCCCTGCTCGGGGAGCCGACCGGGGCCGTGATCGAGGCCGGCTGCCAGGGCACGCTGGCGGTGCAGGTCACCACCCGCGGCCGGCGGGCGCACTCGGCCCGCTCGTGGCTGGGCGACAACGCCGTGCACGCCGCGGGCGGGGTGCTCGACCGGCTCGCCGGCTACCGGCCGCGCCGGGTCGACATCGACGGCTGCGAGTACCGCGAGGGGCTGCAGGCGGTCCGGATCGCCGGCGGGGTGGCCGGCAACGTCGTCCCCGACGAGTGCGTCGTCACGGTCAACTTCCGGTTCGCCCCCGACCGCGACGTCGCCGCCGCCGAGAAGCACGTCCGCGAGGTCCTCGACGGCTTCGACGTGGCCGTCACCGACAGCGCCCCCGGGGCGCTCCCCGGCCTGGACACGTCCGCCGCCCGCGAGTTCGTGGCGGCCGCGGGCGGCGTGCCGAGGGCCAAGTTCGGCTGGACCGACGTCGCCCGCTTCGCCGCGCTGGGCATCCCGGCCCTCAACTACGGACCCGGCGACCCGAACCTGGCCCACACCCGTGAGGAGCACGTCGACACCCGCCAGATCACCGAGGTCGCCGACACCCTCCGCCGCTTCCTGTCCTGGACCGGGCGCTCACTACTCTGACGACCATGAGTGAGTCCGGGGTGCCGCGCCCCGAGGAGGACCGGTCCGGGCACCCGCCGGAGAAGCAGCGGGGCCCGGTGCGGTTGCGCGGCCAGTACCGGGACGAGGCGACCACCACCGACGAGCGGCTCCTGGACTCCCGCGGGCCCAGCGACTGGGTGCACACCGACCCGTGGCGGGTGCTGCGCATCCAGGCCGAGTTCGTGGAGGGTTTCGGCGGGCTGGCCGAGCTGCCCCGGGCGGTCACCGTGTTCGGCTCCGCCCGCACCCCGCGCGACCACCCGGAGTACGCCCAGGGCCGGGAGCTGGGCGCCGCGCTGGCCGAGGCCGGCTACGCGGTGATCACCGGCGGCGGGCCGGGGGTGATGGAGGCGGCCAACCGCGGCTGCAAGGAGGCCGGCGGGTACAGCGTCGGGCTGGGCATCGAACTGCCCTTCGAGCAGGGCCTCAACGACTGGGTCGACCTGGGCATCAACTTCCGCTACTTCTTCACCCGCAAGACCATGTTCGTCAAGTACTCGCAGGCCTTCGTCTGCCTGCCCGGCGGTTTCGGCACCCTCGACGAGCTGTTCGAGGCGCTGACCCTGGTGCAGACCAAGAAGGTCACCAAGTTCCCGGTGGTGCTGCTGGGGCGGGACTACTGGGGCGGGCTCTACGACTGGATCGCCGACAAGGTGCTGGGCCACGGCAAGATCGGCGAGAAGGACCTGGCCCTGCTGCACGTGACCGACGACGTCGACGACGCCGTCAAGGTCGTGCACGAGGCCTACCGGGCGTGGGAGGAAGCGCATTGAACCTGTCGGTGTGCGTCTACTGCGCCTCCATCGAGGGCATCCCGCCGGAGAACCGGGAGCTGGCCGCGGCGGTCGGGCGGGAGATCGCCGAGCGCGGCTGGCAGCTGGTCTCCGGCGGCGGGAAGCACTCGATGATGGGTGCGGTCGCCGCCGCGGCGCGGGCCGGCGGGGCGCGCACGGTCGGCGTCATCCCGCACTCCCTGGTCGACCGCGAGTGGGCCGACGACGACGCCGACGAGCTGCTGGTGGTCGACACCATGCGCGACCGCAAGGCGCTGATGGAGGCGCACTCCGACGCGTTCCTCGCGCTGCCCGGCGGGGTCGGCACCTGCGAGGAGCTGTTCGAGGTGTGGACGTCGGGCTACCTGGGCATGCACGCCAAGCCGGTCGTCCTGCTCGACCCGCACGGCCACTACACCGGCCTGCTGAGCTGGGTCGACGAGCTGCGCGAGCGCGGCTTCGTGCTGCCCTCGGCGATCGAGCGGTTGCGCGTCACCACCACGGTCGAGGCGGCGCTGGACGCCTGCGCCGCCGCGGTCGGTGAGGCCGACGTCTTCCGCACGACCCGGTGACCGGGGCGCTGCGCTTCGGCTCCCGGGAGCCCGCCCGGGACCGGGCGCTGGTGATGGCGATCGTCAACCGCACCCCGGACTCGTTCTACGACCGCGGCGCGGCGTTCGCCG
>DASQMQ010000317.1:0-3827 GCA_035645455.1 Pseudonocardia sp. | reverse complement strand
CATGGACAGCGCCGCCACCGCGGCGTTGTCCGCCGCCCCGGGCGCCGAGGTCGTCCTGACCAACGCCATCTCGCCCTACGGCCACGACATCGCCGAGAGCCTCGGCGTCCCGTCCGCCGAGGCCCTGCTGCAGCCCCTGCGCCCGAGCGCCGGCTACCCGCCGATGATCGCCAGCGGCCGGGACCTGGGACCCCTCGGGAATCGTCTCGCCGGCCACCTCGCCCGGCGGGTGCGCACGCCCTACGACCCGGCCGGCGACCGGGTCCGGGCGGAACTCGGGCTGCCCCCCGAGAGCCGCCGCGCCGGACGACGACGGCGGCGCGTGCCGGTGCACCATGGCGTCAGTCCGGCCGTGCTGCCCCGGCCGGCCGACTGGCCCCCGGAACTGACCCTGGACGGCTTCTGGTGGCCGCACGACCCGGCGGACTGGACTCCCCCGGCGTCGTTGACCGGGTTCCTCGACGACGGACCGGCGCCCGTCGTCGTCACGCTGGGGAGCGTCCCGGCCGGCTCGGCCGCGGTGGCCGCGGTCGCCGGGGCGCTGGACGCCACCCGCGCCCGCGCCGTCCTGCAGGGCGCGGAGCTGCGCGGGATCGCCGCCCGCCTGGACGGCCCGGACGTCCTGCACGTGGGCGACGTGCCGCACAGCTGGCTGCTGCCGCGGGCGGCGGCGGTCGTGCACCAGGCCGGCGCCGGGGTGACCTCCGCCGCGCTGCGCGCGGGCGTGCCGTCGGTGCCGGTGCCGGTGCACACCGACCAGCCGTTCTGGGCCCGTCGGCTGGTGGCTCTCGACGCCGGGACGGCGCCGATCCCGATGCAGGGCATCGACGCGGATCGACTGGCCGCAGCCATCACCACCGCGGTGTCGAGTCCACGCCTGCGCGACGGGGCACGGGCCGTGCGCGACGCGATGACCGACGAGGACGGGACGCTCCCGCTGCGCACCTGGGTGAACCGGCTCGCCGGCTGATCCCGCCGTCGGCGTCTCAGATTTCGACCTCGGACCCGCCCGGACCGCGGTGTGATCGGGCCCCCGGGCGAAGGAGCGCGATGGTGCACCCCGCAGAGCTGTTCGAGCCGGCCGAACGGATGCTCGTCGAGGTCATCGGCCGCATCCGGACCGAGCACTGGCCGCTCGTCGTCCCCCCGGTGCTGGACGTCGCGGGCGCGGACGCGCCGGCGACGCTGCGCGAGCTGGTGGTCCGCCAGGCCGGCGACGACGCCCGGCTGCCCGCCCTGCTCGCCGGCCGACCCGCGGACCGGGACGAACCGATCGGTGACGACCCGCACCGCACGATCGCCCGGCTCGCCGACGCCGCCTGCGCCGCGGTCCGCGACCTGCGGGACCCCGACCTCGTCGTGCGCACCGCGGACGGCGACGTGCCGGCCGCCGACTTCCTGTGGCGGGCCACGATGGCCCGCAGCTTCCTGGCCCACGACATCGCGATGGCGCTCGGTTCACGGGCCTGCCCGCTGCCCGAGCACCTGGCCCGCGGCCTGCTGGAGGGCACCGGGCCGCAGGCGGCGCAGTGGCGCGCCGCCGGGTACTTCCGCGAGCCGCTGCCGTACCCAACCGGCCACGTGTCGTGGCGGGACCGGTTCCTGCTCACCGCCGGCCGCGACCCGCACCCGTTCCTGGACTGAGCCGTCCAGGGGTCCCGGGGGCCCCTGATGATCGCAACTCTTGACGCCGGGGCCGCGCACCGGTTGGTTCATGTGGTCGCCGACCGCGAGGAGTGCTATGCCCGACCTCTTCGTCGCCCGGGAGCAGCCCGCCGCCCACGTGCCGGCGCGGACGGGGAGGGGCCCCCGGTGAAGCGGCGCGACCACTACGACGTCGTCATCGTCGGTGGCGGTTCGGCCGGCTCGGCGCTGGCCAACCGACTCTCCGCGGACCCGGGCACCACCGTCCTGGTGCTGGAGGCCGGGCGCACCGACACCCGGCTCGACCCGTTCATCCACATGCCCGCGGCGCTGCCCTTCCCGATCGGCAGCCCGCTCTACGACTGGCGCTACGCGTCCGAGCCCGAGCCGCACATGAACGGTCGGCGCGTCTACCACGCGCGCGGCAAGGTGCTCGGCGGCTCCTCCAGCATCAACGGGATGATCTTCCAGCGCGGCAACCCGCTGGACTACGAGCGCTGGGCGGCCGATCCCGGGATGGAGTCCTGGGACTACGCGCACTGCCTGCCCTACTTCAAGCGGATGGAGACCTGCACCGCGGGCGCCGACGCCTGGCGCGGCGGCTCCGGGCCGCTCGTGCTGGAGCGCGGCCCGGCCTCCTCCCCGCTGTTCGGGGCGTTCTTCGAGGCCGTGCAGCAGGCCGGCCACCCGCTCACCGACGACGTCAACGGCTACCGGCAGGAGGGGTTCGCCAAGTTCGACCGCAACGTGCACCGGGGCCGCCGGCTCAGCGCCAGCCAGGCCTACCTGCACCCGGTGCTGGGCCGCAAGAACCTCACCGTGCACACGCTGGCCATGGTGACCGGGCTGCGCACCAGCACCGCCGACGGACGTCCGCGGGTGACCGGCGTCGACTACGTGCGGGGCACGCGGCGTCGTCACCTGTCCGCGCGGACGGTGCACGCCGGTGAGGTCATCCTCTGCGGTGGCGCCTTCAACTCCCCGCAGCTGCTCCAGCTGGCCGGCATCGGCGATCCGGCGCTGCTCGAACCCCTCGGCATCGACGTGCTCGCCGCGCTGCCCGGGGTCGGCGCCAACCTGCAGGACCACCTGGAGGTCTACGTCCAGCACGCCAGCACCCAGCCGGTGTCGATCGCGCCCTGGCTCAAGCACCGGCACAAGCCCCGGATCGGGGCCGAGTGGCTGTTCCTCCGGCGCGGTGTGGGCGCCTCCAACCACTTCGAGGCGGGCGGCTTCGTCCGCTCCAACGACCAGGTCGACTACCCGAACCTGATGTTCCACTTCCTGCCGATCGCCATCCGCTACGACGGGTCGCGGCCGGCGTCCGAGCACGGCTACCAGGTGCACATCGGCCCGATGTACTCCGACGTGCGGGGCACCCTCAAGATCCGCAGCACCGACCCGTTCGAGCACCCGGCGCTGCGGTTCAACTACCTGTCCACCGAGAACGACCGCCGTGAGTGGATCGAGATGGTGCGGGCGGCGCGGAACATCCTGGAGCAGCCGGCGTTCGCCGCGTTCTCCGGCGGGGAGATCTCGCCGGGCCCGGGCGTGGCGACCGACCAGGAGATCCTCGACTGGGTCGCGGCCGACGCCGAGACGGCCCTGCACCCGTCCTGCACCGCGGCGATGGGCACCGGGCCGCAGGCCGTCCTCGACCCCACCTCGATGCGCGTGCACGGCGTCGACGGCCTGCGGGTGGTCGACGCCTCGTCGATGCCCTACGTCAGCAACGGCAACATCTACGCGCCGGTGATGATGCTCGCCGAGAAGGCCGCCGACCTGGTCCTCGGCAACACCCCGCTCGCCCCCGAACCGGTGCCCTTCTACCGGCACGGCCAGGGCATGCCGCTGTACCCCCGGGGCGACCCGCGCAACGACGCCGTACCCGGGACCCTCACCCGTCGCTGACCCGCCAGGTCGCACGCACCAGGAGGAGAACTGAAGATGGCCACCGACGCCGACACCTCACCGAAGGCCCCGGGCAGCCCGGACGGCCCGGCCAGCAGGGTCAAGAAACCCGTCTTCATCACCTCGGCCGTGATCACGGTGCTGGTGACCCTGTGGTGCGTCATCGCGCCCGGGAACGCCGAGGCCGTGCTCGGCACGGTCGTCGGCTGGGTCTCGACCTGGTTCGGCTGGTACTACATCGCGCTGGCCACCGCCGTGCTGGTCTTCGTGAT
>DASQMQ010000316.1:0-2916 GCA_035645455.1 Pseudonocardia sp. | reverse complement strand
AACCTGCTGGAGCAGGCCGGCGCCGTCGGCACCACCGCGAACGGCCGCCTGGAGTACCTGGACCCGGACCTGCCCCCGGCCCGGGCGGTGCGGGCGGCGGTCGAGGTGGCCGCGACCCACCAGGAGCTGACCCGCTCGCGGATCGAGATGATGCGCGGCTACGCCGAGACCACCGACTGCCGCCGCCGGTTCCTGCTCGGCTACTTCGGCGACCAGCTGCCCGCGCCGTGCGGGCACTGCGACAACTGCGACGCCGGCACCGCGCGCGAGCTCGACCTCGACGACGACGCCGAGTTCCCGGTGAACAGCTCGGTGCGCCACGTCGAGTGGGGCGACGGGGTGGTGGTCTCGCTGGACGAGGACCGGCTGACCGTGCTGTTCGCCGAAGTCGGGTACAAGGTCCTGTCCGCCGACGCGGTCCGCGAGCGCGGCCTGCTGCAACCGGCTGCCGCCGGGCGGCCGGCGCCCTGAGGTCCGCCGGTCAGTGCGGCTCCGGCGACTCGCCCCGGTCGCTGAACGTGCTGAGGAACCGGTCGCGGAAGGCGTCCATCGGCCACACCGGGGCCTGCGGTCCGGGCTTGAGCCCGTCCTCCCAGCCCCAGCCGCCGATCCGCTCCAGCACCGCCGGGTCCCGACTGATCACGGTGATCGGCACGTCCCGGCTGGCATCCTCGCCGGTGATCACCGTGGTGGGCTGGTGGTCACCCAGGACGATCATCACCAGGTCGTCGTCGCCGTAGGTCTGCACGTAGGAGAGCACGCTCTCCAGCGAGTACTCGATGGAGCGGCGGTACTCGGTGCGCACCCGTCCCGGGTCCGCCCACACCTCCTCGACGGAGTTGCCGTCCTCGAGCTGCGCCCAGAGCAGGTGCCCGTCGCCCAGCTCCTCCCAGCCGACCATCCGGGGCAGCGGCGCCCACGGCCAGTGGCTGGCGACCAGCGGGATCTCGGCCATCAGCGGAGCCCGGTCGGGCACCGAGCGCTCCAGCCGCTCGAACGCGGCGAGCGTGTACTGGTCCGGGATCGGCGCCCAGCCGAAGTTGGGGCCCCGGTAGCCCATGGAGTGCGTGTCGTAGACCCGGTCGTAGCCGTAGAACTCGCCCTCCGGCCACTCCATCGTCACCCCGGGCATCACCCCGAGCGTGCGCCACTGCGCGCGCTGGAACGCCCGGTTCAGCGTCATCCGGTCGGTGTCGACCAGGGCCTTGTAGCGCGCCTCGCTGTTCACCCACAGCCCGGACAGCAGCGTGGCGTGCGACAGCCAGCTGCCCCCGCCGGTGGTCGGCGCGGTCAGGAAGCCGCTGCGGGAGGCGAAGCCGGCCGCGTCGAGCCGGGCGGTGCCGCCGTCGAGGACGGCGCCGATCCCGGCGGCGTACTCGGGGTCCTCCAGCGCGGTCCGCCCGTAGCTCTCCACGAAGGTGATCACGACGTCCTTGCCGCGCAGCGCGGTCAGCAACTGCTCGCTCGGCACGTCGCGGAACTCGTCGACGCGGACGGCCTCGGCGAACTCGGTCCGGTCCCGCAGCCCGGCGCCGATCTGCTGCACCCGGTCGTGGGCCACGCCGGTCGCGGCGCCCGCGGCGACCGGCACGCCGGGCACGAGCTCGGTCCCGATCAGGGCGAGACCGAGCCAGCCGACGGTGAGCACCGCGACCGCGCGGGTCGCCGTCCGCCGGTGCCGCCCGACCACCCCGACCAGCCGCACCGCGGACAGGACCAGCAGCACCACGACCGCGACCGCCAGCACGGCCAGCCCGACCGCGGCGGCGATCGCGCCCGTCTCCCCGGCCGACCCGGCCAGCAGGTCCACGGCGTTGCCGAGCAGGCCCCAGTCCTCCAGGACGTCGAACGGGCGGTCCAGCGCGGCGACGAAACCCATGTCCAGCGCGGTGAGCACGGTCAGCAGGCCGAGCAGCCCGCCCAGGACCGCGGCCAGCACCCGGCCGGTCCGCGCCGGCAGCACCAGCACCAGCCCGGTGACGACCAGGGCCTCCACCGGGATCCGGAGGAACGCGGCCGGGGCCAGCACGGCCAGCTCGTCCGGGACGACCAGGGCGGCGAGGACCAGCAGCCCGGCCAGCCCGGTGACCGCCCAGCCGAGGTTGCGCCGCCACCGCGGGCGGGGTCCGGGTGGGAGCTCCCCGGCGGCGGGGTCGGTCCCCGCCCGCGCCCGGGGGCCGGTCGTCAGTCGACGGACCTGCGTGGAGATCGACAATCCGGGAACCTTCTGTGCGGGGCCCGGCCCCCGGCCGGGCGGTGCTGCGGGGGTGCCGGCCGCAGCGGGTCGGCCCGGCGGACCGGGGACATCGCCGGTACCGGCCTCATCATGGCGGTCAGTGGTCCGGACGGCGCAGGCAGCCCCCGCGCGCGGGACGGTCAGGGCGCGGTCGACCGTCGCGCGGGCGGCGGGATGACCAGCTCGGCGGTGCGCTGCCGGGCAGGTTCGCCATCGCGGTGCGGGTGCGCCACGTGCTGCAGCCGGCCCAGCACCCCTCCACGGAGGGGCGGCTACCGGATCTTCGCGCCGTAGACCTTCTGCACGGTCATGGTCATCAGCACCCGGCGGTCGGAGACCATCACCGCGCGGTACTCGTCCCAGTCCGGGTGCTCGCCCGCGGCGGCGCGGTAGTAGTCCACCAGCGCCTGCACCTCCGGCCCGTCGGGGTCGGAGCCCGGGCCGGTGAGGGTGACCGGGCCCTCGGCGGTGGCCCACGCCCAGCCGTCCGCGCTGGTCACCTCCAGCGCCGCCCGCGGGTCGCGACGCAGGTTCCGGGTCTTCGCCCGGCCCTCGGTCATCGAGACGTGCAGCTGCCCCGCCGCGCGGTCGTAGAAGGGTGTGACGGGGGAGAGCTGCGGGCGCCCATCGGCCCTGATCGTCGCGAGGACTCCGAGCCGCGCCCCGGCGAGCAGCGCGTG
>DASQMQ010000315.1:0-7715 GCA_035645455.1 Pseudonocardia sp. | reverse complement strand
TACCAGTCAGCGCGCCGGCTGCTCGCGCGCGAACTCGGCCTCGACCCCGGCCCCCGGCTACGGCTCCTGGAGAGGCAGGTCCTCGCCCAGGACGACGCTCTGCGCTGGCGGCCGCCCCCGGACGCGCCGCCGCCGACCCCGCCGGTGGGCCCCGGCCCGGCGTCCGGCTCCGCCGGGCCGCCGGTGCCGCCGACCAGCCTCGTCGGCCGCCGCGAGCACCTCACCGACCTCCACGACCTGCTCGCCCGGGCCCGGTTGGTCACCCTCACCGGACCCGGTGGTGCCGGGAAGACCCGGCTCGCGCTCGAGCTCGCCGGGGCCCGCCCGTCCGGTCCGGTCTGGTTCGTCGATCTGAGCCTCCTGCAGGACGACGGCCTGGTCGTCGCGTCCGCGGCCCGGGCGGTGGGCGCAACGGCGGTCACCGGCGAGGACCCGGTGGACGCCGTGGTGCGGTGGATCGGCGCGACCGCGGGGCTGCTCGTGCTCGACAACTGCGAGCACGTCGTCGACGTGGCGGCCGCCATGGCGAGCCGGCTGCGCGACGGCTGCCCCGAGCTGGTGCTGCTGGCGACCAGCCGCCGCCCGCTGCGGGTCGCCGGGGAGGTCGTGTGGCCGGTGCCGCCGCTGCCGCTGCCGCCGTCGGGCGCGACCGCCCCCGACGAGGTGCGCGACGTCGACGCCGTCCGGCTGTTCACCGAGCGCGCGGCGGCGGTGCGGCCCGGCTTCGCCGTGACCGAGGACAACGCCGCCGACGTCGCGGCGATCGTCGCCGCCCTCGACGGGCTGCCCCTGGCCATCGAGCTCGCCGCCGCCCACGCCGACGTCCTCACCCCGCGCGGCATCCGCGTCCGGCTCCAGGACCACTTCGAGCTGCTGGAGTCCGACTCCCGCGACACCCCGGCGCGGCACCGCACCCTGCGCGCCGCGATCCGGTCCGGCGTGGACCTGCTCGACGAGCGGGAGCGTCGGTTCTTCGTCGAGCTGGGCGCCTTCGCCGGGTCGTTCGACCTCGACGCGGCGGCCGCGGTCACCGCCACGTCGTCGGGGGAGTGCTACCGGTCGGTCGCGTCGCTCGTGCGGCAGTCGCTGGTCGTGCCGACCGACGGCGACCGCTACCGGCTCCTGGAGTCGCTGCGGGCCTACGCCGCGGAGGCGCTCGCCGCCGAGCCGGGGCGGGAGGACGTGCGACGGCGCCACCTCGATCACGTCCTCGCGCTCGTGACGGCCGCCGACGACGGGCTCCGCTCGGCCGAGCAGGCGGGGTGGCTGCAGCGGCTGTCCGCGTCGCTGCCCGACCTGCGGGCCGCCCTGCAGTGGGCGCTGGACGGTGGCGCTCCCGCGCGGGGAGCGCGGCTCGCGGTGGCGGCGAACTGGTTCTGGACGCTGGAGGGGATGCTCGACGAGGCCGAGCACTGGCTGGAGCGCGCCCTCCCCGCTGCGGACGACGACCCCGTCCGGGCCGCGCTGCAGCACGCGATCGGGCGCATCGCCGCACCCCGCGGCGACCTGCGCAAGGCGCACGACGCCTGCCTGCGGAGCGCCGAGCTCTCCCGGCGCATCGGGGACGACCGGCTGGCCTGCGGAGCGTTGGCGACGCTCGGACTCGTCCGCTGGGCGATGGGCGACCTGGCCGGGGCCGCCGCCGCCCAGGACGAGGCGGTGGAGCGCGCGGCCGCGTCCGGCGAGACCTGGCAGCGCACGGCCGCGCTGATCATGCGGGCGCGCACCGCCGTCGACGCCGACGAGGACGACGCCGACGACCGCATCGCCACCGCGCTCGCCGCGGCCCGGCTCGGCGGGGAGAGCCAGCAGATCGGACTGGCCGTGAGCCAGCTGGCCCGCCGGGCCCTGTTGACCGGCGACGCACCGGCCGCCGCCACCGCGGCGCGGGAGTGCCTGTCCCGGTGGCGGTCGGTGGGCTACCGGGAGGGTGAGATCAACGCGCTCACCCTGCTCGGACGGGCGGCGACCGCGCTGGGCGACGCGGCGGCGGCCGAGGGATCGGCGCGCGAGGCCCTCGGCGTCGCCGCCGCCATCGGGCACCGCGGCGGGTTGTGCGACGGGGTGGAGTGCCTGGCCGGTGCCCTGCACGCCGCCGGCCGCGACGAGGAGGCGCTGACCCTGCTCACCGTGGTCGCCGTGGAGCGCCGCCGCGCCGGGATACCCGTGCCCGCCGCCGACGCGCGACCGCTCGCGGACCTGGCCGACCGGGTCCGTCGACGTCTGGGCGCCCGGGCGGACGACGTCCTCGCGCAAGCCGGCGACCGCACCGTCGATGACCTGGTGCGCGAGCTGCGCATCCGGCGCTCCGCGAGCTCGGCCCGCGCGGCGTCGAGGTCGTCGACGACGAGGTACGGGCCGCGCAGGTGACCGGGCGGCGCGGCGCGCGGTCACGCCCTCCAGACACCGGAGGCGGCGGCTGCGCGCGCGTAGTCGGTGAAGCCCGCCGCCGGGCGGCCGAGCGCGTGCTGGACACCGTCGGTGGTGCCGGTGTTGCGGCCGTCGAGGATCTCCCGGAACACCGAGGCCGTGGCGGCGGCGGCCTCGGCGGGCACACCGGAGTCGCTGAGGGCGTCGACGAACTCCTCGAACGAGATCGGCTCGTACCGCACCGGCCGTCCGGCGGCCCGGGTGAGCTCGGCGGCCACGTCGGCGAACGTCAGCGAGCTCGGGCCGGTCAGCTCGTAGACCTGGTGGACGTGGCGGTCGTCGGTCAGCGCGGCCACCACGACGTCGGCGACGTCGTCGGCGTCGACGAACGGCTCGGCCACACCGCCGGCCGGGAACGCGATCCGTCCGCCGCGGACGAGCTCGGTCAGGAACCCCTCGCTGAAGTTCTGCGAGAACCAGCTGGACCGCACGACCGTCCACGCCGCCTTCGAGTCCTGCAGGGCCCGTTCCGCGCGCAGCGCGGCGTCGGACCCCCGGCCGCTCAGCAGCACGAGCCGGCCGACGCCCTCGGCCAGGGCGAGCTCGACGAAGGACCCGATCTGCTCCGCGGCCTGCGGGAGGCCGATGTCGGGGTGGTAGCTGAGGTAGGCGGCGCCGACACCGTGCAGGGCGGGTGCCCAGGTCGACTCGTCCTGCCAGGAGAACGGTGGACGGCTGGAGCGCGATGCGGTCCGCACCGCGACGCCGCGTCCGGCCAGCCGGGCCGCGACCCGGCGCCCGCTCTTGCCGGTACCCCCGATCACCAGAGTCGTCGGGAACCCGGTGGGACTGTGCTCGTCGGTTGTCATGGGTGGAGTCAATCCGAGCGGGAGGCCGCCTGACATGGCCGTGCGCCGCTGGTTGCATGTCCGTCCGTCTACCCTCGGTGCGGTGGACGTGCTGGCGAACCTGCTGGACGGGCCACGGGGCCGCGATCCCTTCCTGTTCCGCGTGCTCATGGAGCCGCCGTGGGCGGTGCGCGTCCAGGACGAGGCGTCGGTGGGCATGATCGCCGTGCTGCGCGGCACCGCCTGCGTGGTGCCGCAGACCGGTGAGCCGCTCGGGCTCGGCCCGGGTGCGGTCGCGGTCATCAAGGGGCCGGATCCGTTCACCCTGGCCGACAGCCGCGCGACGACGCCGCAGGTGGTGATCAGTCCCGGCCGCCGCCGCACCACGCCGGCCGGGGACGAGCTCGGCCCGGCCCTGGACCTCGGGGTGCGCACCTGGGGCAACGATCCCCACGGGTCGGCGTCGGTGCTGCTCGGCTGCCACCAGGCCGAGGGCGAGATCAGCCGCCGGTTGCTGGACGCGCTGCCGTCGGTGCTGGTCCTGACGCCGCCGGCCTGGGACACCCCGCTCGTCCCGCTGCTCGCGGCGGAGGTCGGCAAGGACGAGCCCGGCCAGCAGGCCGTGCTGGACCGGCTGTTCGACCTGCTGCTGGTCGCCGCCGTGCGGGCCTGGTTCGCCCGGCCGGAGGCGCACGCCCCGCCGTGGTACCGCGCCCACAGCGACCCGGTGGTCGGCCGTGCGCTCCGGATGCTGCACGACGACCCTTCCCGCCCCTGGACGGTCGCCGATCTGGCCCGTGCGGCCGGGCTGTCCCGCGGACTGTTCGCCCGCCGGTTCGCCGTGCTGGTCGGCGAGCCGCCGATGACGTACCTCACCGGGTGGCGCCTCGCCCTGGCCGCGGACCTGCTCCGCGAGACCGGTGCCACGGTGGAGGCGGTCGCCCGCCGCGTCGGCTACAGCGACGGCTTCGCGCTCAGCACCGCGTTCAAGCGGGTCCGCGGGATCAGCCCCACCCAGCACCGGCGCACGACGACGACCGCCTCACGTCCTGACCGCGGACCGGCCGACACCTGACGACGCTCCGGCCGTGGCGCGCCACCACCGGCACGACGACAGCGCGGTCAGCCCGGCGCCGGCGACCTCGGCCAGCGACACGGTGCGGAGCACTGCGCAGCGCGGCCTTCCCATCGAGGACCCGGCGGCGCCCGCAGCGTCTCGTCGCGGACCGTCAGTTGAACAGCCGCAGGTCGCCGATCCAGCCCGCCGCGACCGACATGATGTAGACGTCGGTCAGCGTCACGCTGATCAACGACGCCCAGGCGAAGGTCTGGTGGCGGGAGTTGAACCACGACAGCCGGGTCCACAGCTGGTAGCGGACGGGGTGCCGGGAGAAGTGCCGCAGCCGTCCGCCCAGCAGGTGCCGGCAGGAGTGGCAGCCCAGCGTGTACGCCCACAGCAGCGCCACGTTCGCCACGATGATCAGTGAGCCGAGCCCGATGCCGAAACCGCCGCGTTCGGGGAAGAAGCTGAGCAGCGCGTCGTAGGTGTTGATCAGCAACAGCAGCGTGGCGCCGTAGAAGAAGTAGCGGTGCGAGTTCATCGCGATGAACGGGAACCGGCTCTCGCCGTGGTAGCGCTTGGCCGGCTCGGCTACCGCGCACGCCGTCGGGCTCTGCAGGATCGAGCGGTAGAGGGCCTTGCGGTAGTAGTAGCAGGTGCCGCGGAACCCGAGCAGGATCGGGAACACGATGATCGGCAACGGGATCCAGAACGGCAGGTCACCGAAGATCGTGCCGAAGTGCGCGGAACCCGGTGTGCACAGGGTGCTGATGCAGGGGGAGTACAGCGGGGTCAGGTAGTTCTGCTCCGGTACGAAGTACCAGTTGCGCATGAACAGGCGGACCACGACGTAGCCCAGCAGGACCGTGAGCGCGATGGCCTGGACCGCCGGTGCCAGCCACCACCGGTCCCGGCGCAACGTCCGGGCCGTGAGCTCGGCGCGACCGGTCGACGGATCCAGGGTCGATGACACGTCACATGGTCCTGTCCTGGTCTGTCCGGGGCGTGGGTGCGGGCCCGGACATCTGCTCTGGGACGCAGAGCGTATGGCGGGGGGAGTGCTCCATCAACGTGGGCTGCGTCGCGCCCGCACCGCCGTGTCGTCGGCCTCCGGAATCCCGTCGTGCTGGGCGGGTGATCGAGCAGCGCGGCCGAGGCCGCAAGGTTGCGCGGACCAGTTGCGGGCGGTTCCAGGACCGCTCGACCGCGACGTGGCCGGCGTCGGTCGGGGCGGCGACCTGCTTTGCTGAGCGCAGACGGGCTGAGCCCCGGAGGGGACTCGGTCGCTAGCCGCGCGCCGGCGCCTCTGATCCCTCGTCGTAGACCGCGAGGAACTCGACCGCCTCGTCGATGTCGTCGGTCACCAGGATCCAGCGCTCGGCCTCGCGGCCCCGGGCGAGCCGCTGGACCAGGGGTGTGGCGGGGACGTCGTTCGTCCAGAAGTCCTCGCCCAGGAACACCATCGGAGCGGCCCGGCCCACCGAGCCGTAGTGGTTCTGGGTGTAGTCCTGGAAGACCTCCTGGACCGTGCCCGCGCTGCCCGGCGTGTAGACGATGCCTCCGGTGGCCACCGTCAGCAGGCCGTCCTCGCGCACCGAGTTGGCGAAGTACTTGGCGTGCCGTTCGCATGCCGGGTTCGGCGGCTCGTGCCCGTAGAACCAGGTCGGGATGCCGATCGTGCGCGGCTCGTCGAACGAGGGGACGTCCGGCGGGAACGCGGCGATCCACCGGCCGATCGAGTGCGCGTCCTCGCCGAACCCCGGCGCCCGGGCGAGGGCTCTCAGCACGTCCGCGTCCTCGCCGGCCCGCACGCCCAGCGGAACGGCTTCCATCACGCCGGGCCCGCCCCCGGTCAGCACGGTGAACCCGGCTGCGCCCAGCGCCGCTCCCAGCCGCACCGCCCGCCGGTAGCCCGGGGTGTCCCGGCCGAGCGCGTGCCCACCCATCACCGCCACCGGGGCTCCTTCGAGGGTGGCGGTCAGCGCCTCGGTGATCGCGTGGTCGTGCAGGCGTTCGGCCAGGGCGTGCAACCGGTCCGGGTAGAGACCGTGGTCCTTGCGGTGCCGGTAGATGCGCGCGTCGGGCGTGTCCGCGTACGACCCGGGCCGCTCCGGCTCGAAGCCCTCGAAGAGTTCCGCCGGGGTGTACAGCGAGGACCGGTACACCGAGTACGGCACGTCCGGGATGTGCGGGAACACCAGCGCGCCCGCCGCTTCGGCCCGGCGCCGCGTCGCGGGCGACAGCGTGCACCCGAGGAACATGGCGCCGTCCAGGGGGACCAGCAGGTCGTCCTCGCCCAGGTCGAGCCCGACGAGGACCGCGCGGCGCAGGTCGGTCGCCTCGCGGGCCTGCCCCGGGTGCGTGACCTCGGTGCGCACCGGATGGGCGCGGTCGTCGGCCATCGCTGTCCTGCCTCTCCTGCGACACGGTGCTGGGAGACCCGGACGGTAGGGCAGAGCGCTGCGCCGCTTCCTGGAGGCCCACCTCCGGCACGATCCTCCTCAACCGATGCGGAGGTCCGTGCGGTACCAGGGCGGTCGGGCCCTGGTCGAGATCGAGAAGGCGGTTCCCACGGCCAGATCCGGCGCACCGGGACCGGTCGCGGCAGACTGTGGTCATGCCCGACTGGCTGCGCACCACCGTGTGGATCGTCGGCGTGCTGGCACTGCTGCTCACGCTGGTCGTCGGCTACCTGATGTGGCGCTACCGCATCCCGCCGCGCGGGCTGGTCGCGATGGGCGGAGCGGCGATCTACCTCATCTCCCCGATCGACCTGGTGCCGGAGGCGATCCTCGGCCCGCTCGGCCTGGTCGACGACGCCGGCGTGGTGGCCGCGGTCGTGCTGTTCGTCTACAAGCTGGTCAAGGCGCGCCGGATCCTCTCCGACGGTGGGATCGAGCTGGGCCGGCTGGGGCGGCGCTCCCCGCAGCGGCCCGACCGGCGCTGACCGCGGCTCGCTCGGCTCGGTCGACGCCGGCCATCCGCGCAGCAGCAGGGGCTGGACCGGGCGTCGTGGTCGGTGAGGGCACGCGATGCTGGTTCGGCGTCGAGGTGCCTCTGCCCTTCCGGCACCGCGGCCCTACCGCTCGGGGTTGACCCCGCCGACCGACCATCACGAGCACATCCATACCGCCGGCTGCGGCTGTCGCGGGAGTGCCTGGGCAGGAGCTCGGCGTAGGCGCCGAGGTGCGTGGGCCCATCACCCGGGTCATGACGGCCACGAGCGACCGGTCGGCGTCCGACACCCCCGCCGCGCCGGCGGCGGGACCGATGTCGGGCGGCAGGTCGGCCGGCGCGTGGTTCCGCAGGATCAGCCGCAGCGGCACGGTCGAGTCCCGGTGGTGCCGACCGGCCGGCGGCGCCCACGGCCGCACAGCGCCGCGCGTGCGGCAGGTCACGCGATCCGCGCTTGAGGGTGCCGCGACGGCACAGCGCAC
>DASQMQ010000314.1:0-2579 GCA_035645455.1 Pseudonocardia sp. | reverse complement strand
GGGCCGGCGCCCGGCAACACCGCTGCTCGCACTCGCCGGCACCTGGTCCGGTCTGGTCACCGTGCTCGGCCTGTGGTGGTGGATCGCCGGCGGCTACCCCTTCGGCCCGGCCGATCCGTGGGGGGAGGGCACCGCGCTCGGCGTCCTCCCCGCGGCGGTCGGCCCGCCGCTGCTGGTCGGATTCGGGCTGGTGGGCCTCGTGGTGGCGGTGACCGCGATCGGGCGGGCACGCCGGGACCCGCAGCCGGCGGGCGCCGTCCCGGTCGTCGTCACCGGCGTGGTCCACGCCGTCGCCTTCCTGCTGCTCGCCCCCGGGCTGTCGCTGCTGGTGCTGGCCGGATACCTGATGGCCGCGCTGGGACCGGTCGTCCTGCTCGCCACCCTGCTCGCCGGTGCCCGGCGGTCGAGATCCGCGGCGGTGGCCGCGACCGTGCTGGTGCTGCTCGGTATCGCGGCCTGGGCCACCGGGGTGGCCGGCGGTGACGTGGTAGCCGGCTGGGCGACCGCGTTCACGACCGGCCTGGCCGAGCAGGCGACGCGGATGCTGATCCTGCTGTTCCTCGCGGCCGGCGGAGCGGTCTGGGCCGGACTGGCTTGGGTGAGCGTCCGGGGCAGTGCGACCGGTGGCCCACCCGCGGCCTGGACCCGGCCGGCCGCCGCGGCCCGCTGGGGTCGCGTGGCGACCGTGATCGCGACGCTCTGCGCCCTCCCGTACGTGCTGGTGCGGGTCACCTGGCTGACCCCGTGGCCGCTGGGCGTCCCGCCGGGCACCGAGGACGCCGTGGTGGGCGCGATGCGGCTGCAGGGGCTGCTGCTCGGCGGCGCCGCGCTGGCCGGCGCGGTGCTCACCACCGGGCTGGTCGCGCGGTGGGGCGAGGTCTGGCCGCGGTGGATGCCGGGGCTGCGCGGGCGTCCGGTCCCGGTCGCCGCGGCGGTGGTGCCGGCCACGCTGGTCGCCGTGCTGCTCAGCTCGGCGGCGGTGCCGATGGCGGTGCTGGCCGTCGAGCTGGGCGAGCTGCTGATGCTGCTCATGTTCCCGCTGCCGGTCTGGGGACCGGCCCTCGGCATCGCCGCGCTCGGCTACGCCCTGCGCCGCACGGGCGACCGGGAGCGGGCTGGCACAATCGAAGGGTCATGACAACCCTCCCGCTCGTCTTCGACGCCCCGCGGCGCAGCCCGACCCCGCGCCACCTCGCCGACCTCGACCCGGCCGACCGCCGGGCCGAGGTCGGCGCGCTGGGCCTGCCCGGCTTCCGCGCCGACCAGCTGGCCCGGCACTACTTCGGCCGGTTCACCGCGGACCTCGACGCGATGACCGACCTGCCCCCGGCCGCCCGCGAGACGCTCGGCGCGCTGCTGCCGCCACTGGTCACCCCGGTCCTGGAACAGTCCTGCGACGACGGCACCACCCGCAAGACCCTGTGGAAGGGCCACGACGGGGTGCGGGCCGAGTCGGTGCTGATGGGCTACCCCGACCGGGCCACGGTGTGCGTGTCGAGCCAGGCCGGCTGCGGCATGGCCTGCCCGTTCTGCGCCACCGGCCAGGGCGGGCTGCAGCGCAACCTGTCCACCGGGGAGATCGTCGAACAGGTGCGGCAGGCGGCCGCAGCCGCCCGGGACGGCGCGCTCGGCTCCCCGGCCCGGTTGTCGAACGTGGTGTTCATGGGGATGGGCGAGCCGCTGGCCAACTACAAGCGGGTGGTGGCCGCGGTGCGTCGGATCACCGAGCCGGCCCCCGACGGGCTGGGCATCTCCGCGCGCGGGGTCACCGTCTCCACGGTGGGGCTGGTGCCGGCCATCGACAAGCTCGCCGCCGAGGGCCTGCCGGTCACCCTGGCGGTGTCGCTGCACACCCCCGACGACGAGCTGCGCGACACCCTGGTGCCGGTCAACAGCCGGTGGAAGGTCGCCGAGGTGCTCGACGCGGCCCGCCGCTACGCCCAGGCCACCGGGCGCCGGGTGTCGATCGAGTACGCGCTGATCCGGGGCGTCAACGACCACCCGTGGCGGGCCGAGCTGCTGGGCAAGCTGCTGCGCCAGCGGATCGGGACCAAGCGGGTGCACGTCAACCTGATCCCGCTGAACCCGACCCCGGGCAGCGAGTGGGACGCCTCGCCGCGTCCGGTGCAGGACGAGTTCGTGCGGCTGGTGCAGGCGGCCGGGGTGGCCTGCACGGTGCGCGACACCCGCGGCCGGGAGATCGCCGCGGCCTGCGGACAGCTGGCCGCGCAGGGGTAGGCCGGGTCACAGCCGGACCGGTTGCCGCTCCCACGCCCGTGGGGCCGCTGGGCCGGCCCACTGCCGGGTGAACACCCGTCGGCGCAGTGCCGGTATCGAAGCGCACAACCCGAAGAAGACCCGCGCGGTGACCGCCGCGATCGGGCCGTCGGCGTCCTCCGCGAGGGTCTGCTCCTTCTGCGCCATCGCGTACCGGACGGCCGCCGGTCCGTACTCCCGCATCTCGGCCTCGTACTCGGCGACGGCGTCGACCAGCTCGCGCTCGCCGCGGGCGACCGCCGGGAGCAGGCGGCCGAGCAGGTGCGCGTCGCGCAGGGCGGTGTTGCCGCCCAGGCCACCGA
>DASQMQ010000313.1:0-3587 GCA_035645455.1 Pseudonocardia sp. | reverse complement strand
GGTGCCCGGCGCCGGCCTGCTGCGCGACGGGCAGAAGTGGGCGGCCTGGTGGGTGCTCGCCGTCGCCGTCGGGGCCGGGGCCGGCGCGGCCCGGCTCGCCGCGGCGGCCCGCGCGGTCGGGGTGCCGGTGGCCGCCGTGGCGGCCGGGGCCCTGGTCCTGCCGGTCATCGCGGTCCCCGACCTGGCCTGGGGGGTGGGCGGGCGGCTCGGCCCGGTCGCGTACCCGGCGGAGTGGGACCGGGTGGCCGCCGTGCTCGCCGCCGACCCCGCCCCCGGCGACGTGCTCGCGCTGCCGTTCGGGGCGATCCGCTCGTTCGGCTGGAACGCCGGGCGGCCGCAGCTCGACCCGGCCCCGCGCTACCTGCCGCGCCCGGTCGTCGTGGACGACACCCTCGTCGTGGGCGGCGTCGTGGGTGGCACGGACGGTGACGGGGCGGCCGGCGGCCCGGCCGGTTCGGCCGTGCGGGTGGTGGTGGGGGAGGACCGCCGGGCCGCCGCGGCCGGAGCGGCGGTGGCTGCGGACCCGGCCGCGCTGGCCGCGCTCGGCATCGGCTGGGTGCTCGTCGAGCGCGGCACCCCCGGGCCGCCCGTTCCTCCGGCGGTCGCGGCGTTCCCGCAGGTCATGGCCGGTCACTGGCTGGAGCTCCGGCGGGTCCCCGGGGCCGTGGCGGCACCGGCGGCCGACCCCGCCCGGACCGTCGCGGTGATCGGTGCGCACGCCGTCGCGCTGGCCGCGGTGCTGATCGCGGCCGGTGCCGCCGTGGTCGACGGGCCGTTGTCAACGCGACGACGGGCGGTTACGGTCTCGCCCCGTCGGAACCACGGAAGGCGGGACACGGGATGAGATCTGTCGGTGCAGTGATCGCGACCCTGGCACTCGGGGCGGCCCTCGGCGTCGCCGCGGTGTTCGCCACCGCCGCCGCGATGGCCCCGGACACCGCGGCCGCGCAGACGCCGGCCGCCCAGGTCACCTACGGCGTGCGCTGATCCGGCGCCGGCCGCGGCGAGCACCGCGCGGAACGCGCGGACGCTCGCCGTCCAGGTGTGGCAGCCGGCCGCGGTGCGCGCCGCGCCTCCCAGCCCCCGGCGCGCGTCGGCGTCGGTGAGCAGCCGGTCGACCGCCGCGACCAGCCCGTCCAGGTCGTCGACCAGCACCCCGGTGCGGCCGTCCTGCACCGACTCGCGCAACCCGCCCGCCGAGCGGTAGGCGACGGTGGGGACCCCGTGCCCGGCGGCCTCCACCACGGCGATCCCCCACCCCTCCTTGACCGAGGGGCACACGTGCACCCAGGCCCCGGCCAGCAGGTCGTGCTTGGTCGGCTCGTCGACGAAGCCGTGGAAGACCACCCGGTCGGCGACCCCGAGCTCGGCGGCGCGGGCCCGCAGCGTGCCCTCCCACCAGCCCTCGCCGACCACGTCCAGGCGCAGGCCGGGGTGCCGGTCGGCGAGCCGGGCCACGGCCTCGACCGCGTGCTCGACGCGCTTGTGCGGGACCAACCGGCCCAGCACGACCAGCCGCGGCGCCGGGTCGGTGCCCGCGGCGGTGGCCGGGACCGGGTCGGTCCCGTTGCGCACCACGGTGATCCGCTCGCGGGCGACGCCCAGTCCGCCCAGCTCGGCGGCCGTCGCCTCGGAGACGGTGACGTACCGGCAGCCCCGGTACACCAGCGGTGCCACCACCGACTCCACCCACCAGCCGACCGCCCCGGCGAAGCGTCCGAACAGGATCGGCCACTGCTCGCGGTGCACGTGGTGCACCAGCACCACGACCGGCCGGCGGGTGACCAGCGGGCTGGCGAAGGGCACCGCGTTCTGCACGTCGACGACCAGTCCGGGGCGGCCGCGCGCCACCTGGGCGAGCCCGTGCAGGTAGACCGTCAACCGCCCGCCGCGCCGCACGACCCGCACCCCGCCGACGGTCTCCCGGCCCGGTGCCCGCGGGTGCGCGGCGCACAGCAGCCCGACGCGCAGACCGTCGGCTGCCAGTCCCTCGGCAATTCGGTGGACGTACCGTTCGGATCCACCGCCCTCCGGGTGGGACAGATCCCGCCAATTCAGGAACAGCACGTCGACCTTCGCCGCCTTTGGCACGTGGCGGAGGCTACCCGGCGGTAGGTTACCTGCCGGTACTCCATTCGGATCCAAGTGAGGGGCAGATGTCGCAGCACGCCACGGTGAATCGTTCAATAAGGTTGTTCCGGGCCTTCCTGCACGAACAGTCCGATCCGGACCGGTTCTACGCCGCGCTCGCCGCCGACTCCGTGCAGCTCCTGCGCGAGCACGTGGAGCTACGCGGACGCACCCTGCTCGACGTCGGCGGCGGGCCCGGCTACTTCGCCGACGCCTACCGCGCCGCCGGGGCGACCTACGTCGGGATCGACCCGGACACCGGCGAGCTGTCCGCGCGCGGCGCCCCGGCCGCCGGGATGATCCGCGGCAGCGGCCAGCAGCTGCCGGTGCGGACCGGCTCGGTGGACGTCTGCTACTCGTCGAACGTGCTCGAGCACGTGCCCCGACCTTGGCTGATGGCCGCGGAGATGATCCGGGTGACCCGGCCGGGGGGGCTGGTGCACCTGTCGTTCACCCCGTGGCTGTCGCCGTGGGGCGGGCACGAGACCGCGCCGTGGCACTACCTCGGCGGGCACTTCGCGCGCCGCCGCTACCGGCGCCGGCACGGCCACGAGCCCAAGAACCGCTACGCCGAGTCGCTGTTCGCGGTGTCGGTCGGGGCGGCGCTGCGCTGGGCCCGGCAGCGCCCGGACGCCACGCTGGTGGCCGCGCTGCCGCGCTACCACCCGTGGTGGGCGCGCTGGGTGGTCCGGCTCCCGTTGATCCGCGAGGTCGGCTGCTGGAACCTGGTGATCGTGCTCGAAAAGCGGTGAGGCCCGAAAGCGTTGGGGATTGCCTCTTGCCAAGGGGCTACCGGCCAGTACAGTAACGCCCCACGCGGAGGTAGGTGGCTGCTCCACGACCGGAGGTCTGCAATCCATGCAACGACGCAGGGTAGGTTTTGGGCTGCTCGGAATCGGGGCATTCGTGGTCGGCGCCGCGGTGTGCCTGTGGCTCGTGCTGGTGCCCGCGCTGGTCGTGCTGCCGCTGGACCAGACCGGGTCCAGCGTGGCCACCGGCAGCGGGCTGACCGTCTTCTACCCCGGTGACCTGACCGAGCGCAGCGGCGTCTCGGCGCGCGCCGGCCGCGACGTGATCGGCGATCCGGGCGCGCCGGAGGCCACCGGGGACGTCGCGGTCTGGACGGCCACCTCCCAGGTCACCGACGCCGGCGGCGCGCTGATCTCGGTCGCCGAGGACCGGGTCTGCCTGGACCGGCGCACCGCGCTCGCGGTCTCGCCGTGTGCGTCCGAGCGGGTCAACGGCGACAACCGGGTGCGCCACGAAGGGCTGAGCTACACCTTCCCGTTCGGTACCGGCCAGCAGGACTACCCGATGTTCGACATCAGCGCGAAGGCGGCGTTCCCGGCCCGGTTCGTGGCCGCCGAGGAGCTGGAGGGCCTGGCGGTCCACCGGTTCGAGCAGACCGTGCCGGAGACCGTCATCGAGCAGCGGGAGGTGCCCGGCCAGCTGGCCGG
>DASQMQ010000312.1:0-3465 GCA_035645455.1 Pseudonocardia sp. | reverse complement strand
GGACTCCGGCCGGCGCGCAGGCCCCCGACCCTCCGCGCCGGCCGGACCTCGTCGGTCCGCGACCGGGCGTCCCGATGACGGGCCGGTCCGACGAGGTCCGGCGCACCTGCATCGACGTCGCTGTCACGTTCGTCGCCGCGCAGCCCGGAGGTGCGCGGCGCGTCCTGGCCCGGCACCGCCGCCTCCCCGACGGCACCTGCGGCGGCTGCGTGGGCGCCGCGGCGCCGTGGCCGTGCACCGCCGCCACCGTCGCCCGGCTCGCCGCCCGCAGCGCGGAACCCGGCAGCTGACCGCGCGTGCCGCCCGCCTGCGCGGAGTCCGGAGGCCGCACCGACCGCGGCGCCCGACCGGGTCGCGGGCTGACGCGGAGTGGCGCGCCCCCGGGCATGCCCGCCGTGCGCAGCTGCTTCGCGGGCGCTCCTTCGAGGGGATCCAGACGTGACGCTATGCTCCCGACCCGCACCTCTGTATGGGTGGGAGCGCGTCACGATTGCGCTGCGGATACCCGCCGTTTCGACCGAGAGGCTACGTGACGTGAGCGTCCATGCCGGACCTCCTCCTGAAGCCCCGGGTGTGTTCACCCGGACGGGCCACCCGGACGACGAACTCCCGTCACGGGCGGATCGGTCCCCCCGCGCCACCCGTGCAGCGGGGCGGGCCCCCCGTGGTCGTCACGGACCGTGGCGCCTGCGGAACTGGCGCCTGCGCAACAAGCTGCTCGTGGTCCTGCTCGTCCCGCTGCTGCTGGCCGGGGTGCTCGGCGCGCTGCGGGTGACCGCGACCTCGCAGACCGCGAACGACCTCCGCGCCTTCGTCGACCGGGTCGGGCTCGGCCAGCAGCTGTCCGGGCTGGTGCACGAGCTGCAGAACGAGCGCTCGCGGGCGGCGGCCTTCGTCGCCGCCGACCGCCGCGACTACCGGCCCCAGCTCGAGGAGCAGATGGCTCGGGTGGACGCGGCGCTGCCGGTGCTGACCGGGACCGCGCCGGAGGACTTCGGCCCGGCGGCGGCCGACATCGCCCGAGCGGCGCAGGTGCGCATCGCCGGCCTGGCATCGCTGCGCCAGGCCACCGTGCAGACCCGGTTCCCGACCGCGGCGGTCATCACCACCTACACCTCGCTGATCGACTCGCTGATGGCGCTGAGCCGGGCGGTGTTCACCACCCCGGACAGCCAGCTGCTGCGCCAGGCCGACGACATCGTGCTGATGGGCGACGCCAAGGAGCAGGTGCAACGCCAGCACGCCGCGCTGCTGCCGGCCCTCGCCTCGGACCTGCCCACCGCCACCGACCAGACCCTGGCCCGCTCGGCGAGCGCCCAGTTCGACGCCGTGCTGGCCGAGTTCACCGGATCCGGCCTGCCGGCCGCGCGGGACCTCTACGCCCAGGTCGTCAGCGGTACCGACGTGGACAACCGGGAACGCATCGAGCTGAGCACGCTGACCGCGTTCGCCAACGGCAACCCGCCCACCGCCGCGGCCGAGGACTGGGTCGCCTCCGCCCAGCGCACCGCCGACCTCGTCCGCGAGGTCGAGACCCGGCTGCAGGCGCAGCTGCGCACCGACGGCGACGCGCTGGCCGCGGCGGCCGGCCGGGACGCCGCCCGGGACGTGCTGATCGTCCTGATCGCCGTGGCCCTGACCCTGGCCCTGCTGGTGGTCGTCGCCCGGTCGATGATCCGCCCGCTGCGTGCCCTGCGCAGCGCGGCGTTCGATGTCGCGCAGCGCCGGCTCCCCCAGGCCATCGAGCGGATCCAGGGCTCCGACGCCCCGCAGCAGCCGGCGAGCGTGGAGTCGATCGGCATCGACACCGAGGAGGAGATCGGCGAGGTGGCCCGGGCGTTCGACGCGGTGCACGCCGAGGCCGTCCGGCTGGCCGCCGAGCAGGCCCTGCTCCGCGCCAACATCAACGACATCTTCGTGAACCTGTCCCGGCGCAGCCAGGGGCTGGTGAAGCGGCAGCTCAGCCTGATCGACAAGCTGGAGAGCGACGAGCAGGACCCCGAGCACCTGGGCAACCTGTTCCAGCTCGACCACCTCGCCACCCGCATGCGCCGCAACAACGAGAACCTGCTGGTCCTCGCGGGCGCCGCGGAGCTGCGGCCGCGGCGCCGCCGCCCGGTCCTGGTCGACGACGTGCTGCGGGCCGCGGTGTCGGAGGTCGAGGACTACCAGCGGGTGATGGTCCGGCGGGCCCCGTCGGTCTCGGTGGCCGGCGCGGCGGTGAACGACCTGGTGCACCTGATCGCCGAGCTGCTGGACAACGCGACCTCGTTCTCCCGGCCGGAGTCGACGGTGGTGCTGTCCTCCGCGCTCGACCACGGCGGGGCGCTGGTCGTCGAGATCGCCGACTCCGGGGTGGGCATGGACGGGGCCACCCTGCAGATGATCAACAGCGAGCTGGCCGACCCGCCGACCGTGGACGTGGCCGTGTCGCGGCGGATGGGCCTGTTCGTGGTCGCTCGACTGGCCCGGCGCAACGACATCGACGTGCGGCTGCAGCCGGCAGCCACGGGGCCGGGCCTGGTGGCGGTGGTGACCGTGCCGTCGGTGCTGCTGATGGCCGCGGGCGAGGCGGCCGCGCTGGAGAGCGGCACCTCGCAGTTCGCGGCCTCGGGATCGGCCGCGGTGCGGACCGGGACCTCCTCCTCGCCCGGGTTCGCGACGGCCTCCTCCGGTGGGTCCGGTCCGTCGTCCGGCGACCGAACCGGCTCCGCCCCGGTGAACTCGTCCCCGTTCGCCGGCAGCCAGTTCGGCACCGCCCAGTTCGGCACCGCCCAGTTCGGCAGCACCCAGTTCGGGGAGCAGCCCGGCACCGGGCAGTTCGGCGGTGCCCGGTCCGGCGCGCCCCACTCCGAGCCCGGCGAGGCGCAGTTCCGGTCGGGCCCGTCCGGGTCCGGCGGGCCCGGTTCGGCACCGAGCGGCGCCGGGCGCCCGGGGGCCGCCGAACCGTCCGGGTCGAACTGGTCGTCGACCGAGCCGGCCCCGCCCAGGGCCGACACCCCCGTCCGCTCGTCCTGGGACGGGCCGGCCGCACGGCCGTCCCTGCCCCGCCGGGCGGGCGGCCCGGCGGTGCCCGCCCAACGGCACGACAGCGACCCCCGCCCGTCCGCCTGGATCGAGCCGAGCGCCGGGGTGCCCGCGCCACGGCCGATCGCGCCACGGCCGATCGAATCGCCCCAGCAGCGTCCCCCCGGGCCGGTGTCCGGCGACGGGCGGCCCTCGGCCCGCCCCGCCGCCGAGCTCACCGACCTGTTCGGCCCCTCGCCGAGCACCCCGCACGACGCCGAACCCGACGTGCCGATCTACGACGAGGTGAAGACCTCCTGGTTCCGGCTGCAGATGGGGCTGGCCCGCCGTCCGCAGGACCACCCGGGCGACCGGCCCGCCCCCAGCGGCGGCGGCACCAGCAGCAGCACCGGTGAGAACGGCCACGACAGCGGGAACGGGACCCAGCCGGAGCCGCCC
>DASQMQ010000311.1:0-4327 GCA_035645455.1 Pseudonocardia sp. | reverse complement strand
CCCGCCGACGTGCTGTGGTGGCAGGTCTACGGCACCGCGCGCTGGGCGGTCGGCTGCCGGGCCATGGCCGAGCGGCACCTGTCCGGGCAGACGCCCTCGGTGGAGCTGGCCGCGATCGGGCGGCGGGTGTGCGAGCAGGAGCACGACGTGCTGCTGGCCCTCGGACTGCCCGCCGGCCCCGTCGACCCGGGCCCGCCGGCGCCCGGTTCGGACCTGCACGGGCACCCGACGGCGGCCGAGCTGGTGGAGGCCGTGGCGGTGTTCCTGCGCGAGGACGTCATGGCCGCCACCGGCGGACGGCTGAACTTCCTGGCCCGGGTGGCGGCCAACGCGCTCGACGGGGTCGGCCGCGAGCTGCTGGCGGGCCCGGAGCAGGAGCGCCGCCACCACGACCGGCTGGCCGCGTTCGGGCAGCGCGACCAGGCCGGGCTGGCCGCGGCCATCCGCTCCGGGGACGTCGCCGCCGACGACCCGGCGCTGCTGGCCGCGGTCAGAGCCGCGGTGACCGACCGGCTCCTGGTGGCGAACCCCCGCTACCTGGCCCACCCGGCATGACCGCCCCGCGGGCCGGGGCTCGCTCACCGGTCCGGCACGTGGCCGCGCCGGACCTCGGCCGCGACCCTCCAGAAGCGGCCGTCGGTCCTCTACAGTCGCCTCGATACGGCTCAGCCGCTCGACCGGAACCTCCGGGTCCCCGGGACCCGCGATCAACGAGGATCGCCGCACCGCCGCGGCCGAGGAAGAGGAGCAGGGATGGCCGATCAGAACGGGATGCCGACCGGCGCTGCACCGGAGCCCGACGTCGACGTGGTCGTGGTCGGGGCCGGGTTCGCCGGGCTCTACCTGCTGCACCGGCTGCGCGGGCTGGGCTTCACCGCGACCGCCCTGGAGGCCGCCGACGACGTGGGCGGCACCTGGTACTGGAACCGCTACCCCGGCGCCCGCTGCGACATCCCGACCACCGACTACACCTTCGGGTTCGACCCGGAGCTGGAGTCGGCGTGGACCTGGTCGGAGAAGTACGCCACCCAGCCGGAGATCCTGCGCTACCTGCAGTTCGTCGCCGACCGCTACGACCTGCGCCGCGACATCCGGTTCCGGACCCGGGCCACCGCGGCGACCTGGGACGAGCAGGCCGGGTTCTGGCGCATCGACACCGATCCCGGACCGGCCCTGACCGGCCGCTACTACGTGATGGCCACCGGCTGCCTCTCGGTGCCCAAGGAGCTCGACATCCCCGGCACCGAGCGGTTCGGCGGCGAGGTGTACTCCACCAGCCGCTGGCCGCACGAGGGCGTCGACTTCACCGGCAAGCGGGTCGCGGTGATCGGCACCGGGTCCTCGGGGGTGCAGGCCATCCCGCTGATCGCCGAGCAGGCCGCCGCGCTGACGGTCTTCCAGCGCACCCCGAACTTCACCGTCCCCGCCCACAACGGCGCGGCCCCGCCCGACAGCGTCGCCCAGCTCGCCGCGGACCGCGACGGCTACCGGCAGCGGGCGAAGTGGTCGCGGATCGGGGTGCCCTACGACCCGGCGACCGAGACCGCCGCGATGCTGACCCCCGAGCAGCGCCGGGAGCGCTTCGACGCCGCGGTGGCCGAGGGCGGCCTGGCCCCGATCAGCAGCGTGTTCGCCGACCAGGGGATCAACCCCGCGGCCAACGACGTCCTGGCCGACCTGCTGCGCGAGCGCATCCGGTCGATCGTGCGCGACCCGCGGACCGCGGACGCGCTCTGCCCCACCGACCACTACTTCGGCACCAAGCGGCCCTGCCTGGACACCGGCTACTACGAGACCTTCAACCTGCCCCACGTCCGGTTGGTCGACCTGCGCGCGCAGCCGATCAACACGGTCACCGAGACCGGCATCGAGACCGCCGCCGGGACCCACGAGGTCGACGCGATCGTCTACGCCACCGGCTTCGACGCGATGACCGGCGCCATCGTCGGCGTCGACATCACCGGCCGGGACGGGCGCACGCTCAAGGAGAGGTGGGCCGACGGGCCGCACACCTACCTCGGCCTGCTCACCGCGGGGTTCCCCAACCTGTTCCTGGTCACCGGGCCGCAGAGCCCGTCGGTGCTGTCCAACATGGCGGTGTCGATCGAGCAGCACGTCGACTGGATCGCCGACTGCCTGCGCGACCTGCGCGCGGGCGGCTTCACCACGATCGAGCCGACCACGACCGCCGAGGAGGGCTGGGGTCGGCACAACGCCGACTGCGCGGCGCTCACCCTGCACCCCTCGGCCAACTCCTGGTACATGGGCGCGAACGTGCCCGGCAAGCCCCGGGTGTTCCTGCCCTACATCGGCGGCGTCGACGCCTACCGGGCGGTCGCCGACGAGGTCCGCGAGCACGGCTACCTGGGTTTCCGGTTGGCCGGCCCGGACCGGACCCAGGAGAACGACGGGGTGGTCCGCCGCGTCCAGCCCGACGTGGCGATGGTGCTGCAGATGATGGCCGACCTCGGGCTGCCGCCGCTGGAATCGATGTCGCCGGAGCAGGCGCGCGCGTTCGTGGACGAGACGAACGCCGTGCGCCCGCCGGGTCCGGAGGTCGGGGAGGCCGTCGACGGGGTGCTGCCCGGCCCGGCCGGCGAGCTCGCCTACCGCCTGTACCGCCCCGACTCGCCCGGCCCGCACCCGGTGGTGTGCTACTTCCACGGCGGCGGCTGGGTGCTGGGCAGCGCCGACTCCGACGACCCGCTGTGCCGCGACCTGTGCGTGCGCACCGACGCCGTGATCGTGTCGGTGGACTACCGGCACGGGCCCGAGGCCCGGTTCCCCGCCGCCCACGACGACGCCTGGGCCGCCCTGCGGTGGGTGGCCGCGCACGCCACCGAGCTGGGCGGCATCCCCGGGCAGCTGGTCGTGGCGGGCTGGTCGGCCGGGGCCAACCTGGCCGCGGCGGTCAGCCAGCAGGCCCGCGACGCCGGCGGCCCGGCACTCACCGGCCAGCTGCTGCTCACCCCGGTGACCGACAGCGACCTGACCCGGCCGTCCTACACCGAGAACGCCGACGGGTACGTGCTGACCAGGGCGCTGATGGAGTGGTTCTTCGACCACTACGTCGACCCGGCCGACCGCCGGGACCCGCGGGTGGCCCCGCTGCGCGGCGAGCTGGCCGGGCTGCCCCCGGCGGTCGTGGTGACCTGTGAGTTCGATCCGCTGCGCGACGAGGGCGACGCCTACGCGGCGGCCCTGGAACGCGCCGGCAACCAGGTGCGGCTGCTGCGGGCCCGCGGCCACACGCACACCTCGCTGGGGATGGTGGACATCGTGCTGTCCGGCGCGCAGCACCGGGCGCAGATGGCCGCCGCGGTCGCGGAGCTGTTCGCCCGCGTCCCGGCCTGAGCGCCGGACCGGGCGCCGGCTCCGCGACCTGAGCCGCGCCGTGGCCCACCGGGCGGCGAGGACCTCCGCCGTCCGGTGGGCCGCTGCGTCAGACGTTGACGCCGTAGTCCTTGGCCAGCGCCGCGAGTCCGCCGGCGTAGCCGTCGCCGACCGCCCGGAACTTCCACTCCTCCCCGTTGCGGTACAGCTCGCTGAAGATCATCGCCGCGGCCGTCGAGGAGTCCTCGCTGAGGTCGAAGCGGGCGATCTCGTCGCCGCCGGCCTGGTTCACCACCCGGACGAAGGCGTTGCGCACCTGGCCGAAGGTCTGGCCGTGGGTCTCGGCGTCGAAGATGACGACCGCGAACACGATCTTGTCCAGGCCGGCCGGCAGGCCGGTCAGGTCGACCTTGATCTGCTCGTCGTCGCCCTCGCCCTCACCGGTGGTGTTGTCCCCGGTGTGCTGGATCGCGCCGCCGGCGCCGACCAGGTTGTTGAAGAACACGAAGCTGCCCTGGTCGAGCACCTTGCCGTCGGTGCCCAGGCCGAGCGCCACCGCGTCGAGGTCGAACTTGGCGCCGTCGGTGGTGCGGGCGTCCCAGCCCAGCCCGATGGTCACCGCCGTCAACGGGGCCGCGCCCGGGGTCTTGGCGACCTCCTTGGTCAAGCTGATGTTGCCGCCCTTGGTCAGGCTGACCGGCATCCGAAACCCTCATCTCTGTCGTGACGTCGCAGGTGTGGTGACGTCGGTGATGTCTGTGATGTCTGTGATGTCTGTGATGTCTGTGACTTCTGTGCCGTCGGTGACGTCGTTGTGACGCCGTCGTGACGGTCCCGGCTCCGCGCCGGGCCGGGCCGACTGTAGCCATCCGGTGGCCACGGCCCGCCCGGCCCGCCGCGCCGGCCGCGTCCCGATCACCCCGTCCCGATCACCCGGCACGCGACCGGGACGGTTCGGGACTTCGTTCTCGACGGTGGGTCAGGTGTACGGGGC
>DASQMQ010000310.1:0-3467 GCA_035645455.1 Pseudonocardia sp. | reverse complement strand
GCACCGAGGCGGTGTTCCGCGACGACTCCGGCAACTGGTTCAGCCTGGTCCAGCGCTCCGCGGGCGCTCCGGGGAGCCCGTCGTGACGGTGCGGATCGCCGATGCGGTGCTGGTGGTGGCCGACCAGGACGTGATGATCCGGTTCTTCGTCGACCTGACCCGGCACCGCCCGGCGCGCCCCCGCGGCGCCGTCGGACGCCCCCGGTAGCCTCCCTGCTCGAACGGCTGTTCGCGAGAGGGGAGCGCGGGTGCGGGTGCTCGGCGTCGACCCGGGTCTGACCCGGTGCGGGCTCGGCGTCGTCGACGGTGGCAGCGGGCGCAGCGTGCGCTGCGTCGACGTCGGCGTGGTCCGCTCCGAGCCCGGGCTGCCGGTGGCCGAGCGGCTGCTGGCCGTCGGGGCCGCGGTCGAGGACTGGATCCGCCGCCACCGCCCGGACGTGGTGGCGATCGAGCGGGTGTTCAGCCAGCACAACGTGCGCACCGTGATGGGCACCGCGCAGGCCAGCGGCGTGGTGGCGCTGCTGGCCGCGCGGGCCGGGCTGCCGGTCGCGTTCCACACCCCGAGCGAGGTCAAGGCGGCCGTCACCGGCCAGGGCCGGGCCGGCAAGGAGCAGGTCACCGCCATGGTCACCCGGCTGCTCGGGCTGGCCGAGGCGCCCCGACCGGCCGACGCCGCGGACGCACTGGCGCTGGCCGTGTGCCACTGCTGGCGAGCCCCGATGCTGGACCGGATGGCCGAGGCCAAGGCCCGCTCCGACGAGCTGGCCAGGGCGCACCGGGCTCGGCTGGCCGCCGCGGCGCGGTCCGCCGGACCGACCGGCGGGTCGGTCCGATGATCAGCTCGGTGCGCGGTGAGGTGCTGGCGATCGGGCTCGACCAGGCCGTGCTGGAGGTCGGCGGGGTCGGCCTCGCGGTGCACGCCACCCCCGCCACGCTGGCCACCCTGCGTCGCGGCGAGCAGGGCCGGCTGGCCACCGCGCTGATCGTCCGGGAGGACTCGCTCACCCTCTTCGGGTTCGCCGACGACGACCAGCGCGAGCTGTTCCACCTGCTGCTCGCGGTGGCCGGGATCGGCCCGCGGATGGCGCTGGCCACGCTGGCCGTGCTGGACCCGGACACGCTGCGCCGGGCGCTGGTCGAGCGCGAGATCAAGACCCTGACCCGGGTGCCCGGCATCGGCCCGAAGCTGGCCGAGCGGATGGCGCTGGAGCTGCGTGACAAGGTCGACGCCCCGGGGCCCGTCCCGCCGGTCGTCGCGGCCGGATCGAGCCCGCGGCGGGTGCAGGTCGTCGAGGCCCTGGTCGGGCTGGGCTTCCCGGTCAGGCCAGCGGAGCAGGCGGTGGACACCGCGCTGGCCGCGCAGGCCGATGCCGACGCGAGCACCCTGCTGCGCACCGCGCTCAGCGGCCTGGGGCGGACGTGACCGGCCGCGGAGCGGGTGCCGCCGGTGGATGAGCTCTCCCCGCTGCCCGAGGTCGGCGAGCTGGAGGTCGACGCCACGCTGCGGCCGCGGAACCTGACCGAGTTCATCGGCCAGCCGCGGGTCCGCGAGCAGCTGGAGCTGGTGCTGGAGGGCGCGCGCCGGCGCGGCGACCCGCCCGACCACATCCTGCTGTCCGGGCCGCCCGGGCTGGGCAAGACCAGCCTGGCGCTGATCGTGGCCGCCGAGATGGGCGCGGCCATCCGGCTGACCTCCGGGCCGGCCCTGGAACGGGCCGGCGACCTGGCCGCGATGCTGTCCAACCTGGCCGCCGGCGACGTGCTGTTCATCGACGAGATCCACCGCATCGCCCGGCCCGCCGAGGAGATGCTCTACCTGGCGATGGAGGACTTCCGGGTCGACGTGGTCGTCGGCAAGGGGCCGGGCGCCACGTCCATCCCGCTGGACATCGCCCCGTTCACCCTGGTCGGGGCGACCACCCGGTCCGGGGCACTGACCGGGCCGCTGCGCGACCGGTTCGGCTTCACCGCGCACATGGAGTTCTACGAGCCGGCCGAGCTGGAGCTGGTGCTGCGCCGGGCGGCGGCGATCCTCGACGTCGACCTGCGACCCGACGGCGGGCACGAGATCGCCTTCCGGTCCCGCGGCACCCCGCGCATCGCCAACCGGCTGCTGCGCCGGGTCCGCGACTTCGCCGAGGTCCGCGCGGACGGCGCGGTGACCAGGCAGGTCGCCCAGGACGCGCTGGCCGTCTACGACGTCGACGAGCTGGGCCTGGACCGGTTGGACCGGGCGGTGCTGGGTGCGCTGGTGCGCTCGTTCGGCGGCGGCCCGGTCGGGGTGTCGACGCTGGCCGTCGCCGTCGGCGAGGAACCCGGTACCGTCGAGGAGGTCTGCGAGCCGTACCTGGTGCGAGCCGGGATGCTGGCCCGCACGCCCCGTGGCCGGGTGGCCACGTCCGCCGCCTGGACCCATCTGGGCATCGCCCCGCCGCCCGACGGAGCAGCGCGCGGCCCTGCCGCGTTGTTCTGAACGCGGACTGGCAGACTCGGGCGCCTCACGACGTGCGGAGATTCGGAGATCATGGACATCACCTCGCTGCTGTTCCCGCTACTGATCGCGGTGCTCTTCATCCCGATCTTCCTGTCCGGGCGCCGCCAGCGCCGGCAGCTGGCGGACATGCAGGCGCTGCAGTCCTCGCTCGAGCCCGGTGACGTGGTCATGACGACCTCCGGCCTGCGCGGCACGGTCGTCGACGCCTCCTACGAGGAGACCATCGACCTGGAGATCGCCGACGGCATCGTCACCACCTGGGTGCGCGCCGCGGTCCGGGAGAAGGTCGCCGCCACCGCCGACGACCCCGGCCACGAGGACCTGACCACCACCGGCACCACTGACGTCGGCACCACCGACGTCGGCACGGCCGCGGGTGCCACGGCGGTCGAGCCGACCCCGGCCGTGGAGCCGGCGGACAAGCTGTCGCTGCAGAAGGACGACTCGACCAACGGCACCGCCCGCGGCTGACCGCCCGGGCGCCCAGCGCCCGCGGCCGCAATCCAGGAGAGAGACCGAGCATTGGCCACCACCCCGGGGCACATCCGTCCCTGGCGCTACCTGGCGTCCTTCGTCGCGATCGTGGCGGCGCTCTACGCGCTGGTGTTCTTCACCGGCGACCGCAACGTCACCCCGAAGCTCGGCATCGACCTGCAGGGCGGGACCCGGGTCACCCTGGAGGCCCGCACCGAGACCGGCGCCGAGCCGCCCCGCGAGCAGCTCGTGCAGGCCCAGCAGATCATCCAGGAGCGGGTCGACGGGCTGGGCGTCAGCGGCGCCGAGGTGGTGCTCGACGGCAGCAACCTGACGATCACGGTACCCGGCCAGGAGGGCGAGCAGGCCCGCTCGCTGGGGCAGACCGCCCAGCTGCGGTTCCGCGAGGTGATCGGTGGCCCGATCGCGGCCGCCCCGATCGCCCCGCCGCCCGGTGCCCCGGCCGACGCCGGCACCCCGGGCGCGCCCGCTGATCCGG
>DASQMQ010000309.1:0-7981 GCA_035645455.1 Pseudonocardia sp. | reverse complement strand
CAGGAGCTGCTGGTGCTGGGCGGCGAGGTCGCCGTAACCCTCTTCGGGGCGCACCTCGGGCAGCCGGGTGGAGACCAGGGTGATGGCCCAGGCGGCATCGCTGGTGTGGCCCTCGCTCAGCGCCGTCCGGGCCACCTCGAGGTTGCGGGTCACCTCGTCCGCGGCGGCCAGCGAACTGGCGCGATCGGCGTACAGCGCCTGGGTGACGGTCCAGAGCGCCTGGCCGGGGCGGGCCTCGTAGGCCCCGACGGCCACCGCGGCAGTGGCCACCACGACCACGGCGGCTGCGGCGGCGACCCGCGTGGAGTAGGCGGCCAACCGGCGGCGGTGCCGGCCGGGACCCCCCGTCCCGGCCGGCTTCGCGGTCCGGTCCCGCCGCCCGACTGCACCGGGGCCGATATCGGTCTCCTCGGCCGCGGTGCTGCCCGCCGGGGTGCGGGTGGGCCGGCCGGTCGGGGGCGGCGAGTGGCTCACGACAACCGGGTCCGCCCGCTCGTCGACCGCCGCCGGGCCGACGTCGGCCGGTCGACCCGCGGCCGGGGGGACCGAGAGGTCGGCCACCCAGGCCGCCAGCAGGGCGACCAGTTCGTCGTCGGGCCCGACCGGCTCCGCGGGCAGGGCCTCGACCGGGACCCGGCCCGAGCCCAGCGCGTCGATCAGTTCGTCGTCGGCGGCTAGCGCGGCCAGGTCGATCGGTGCCAGGTCGATCCGGGCCATCTCGATCTGGGCCAGCTCGACCCGGTCGGCCTCCAGCCGGGCCGCCTCGGCGTCGGGTTCGCCGCCTGCCCGGTCGGCACCGGCCCAGGGGTCCGGGAAGCGGCCCAGCTCGGGACCCTCTTCGGCTCCCTCGTCATGACGGCCGCGCGGCACCCGGACCTCCCGTTCCTCTGTTCCTGTCGGCGCTGCTGCGCTGCTGCGCCGATCGAGTCACCCGGCTCGAGCCACCCGACCGGGTGACCCATGGGTAGCTCGTCCTAGCCGGGCACAGCGTTTCCCCGGATGCAGCCGGCGTAGAACAACGCGCTGTCCTTCGGGGTGCGATCGAGGGTGGCGTAGTCGACGTGCACGATCCCGAACCGCTTCGCGTAACCCCACGCCCACTCGAAATTGTCCAGCAACGACCACACATAGTAACCCGCGACCGGCGCGCCGGCCTCGATGGCCTCGTGCACCGCGCCCAGGTGGGTGCGCAGGTACTCGATGCGGTCGGTGTCGACGATCCGCCCGTCCTCGTCCACCTCGTCCGGGAACGCCGCGCCGTTCTCGGTGACCATCAGCGGCAGGCCCGGCCGCTCCGCGGCCACCCGCAGCAGCAGCTCGGTCAGCCCGCGCGGGTCGATGGTCCAGCCCATGTCGGTCTTGGCGCCGTGCTGGATCGGGAACTCCACGTCGTCACAGGCGATCCACGGGGTGGCCGCGCCGTCGCCGTGCCCGTCGGCCTGCTCCTTGGGCCGCTCACGGGTCCAGTGCCGGACGATGGTGGGGGAGTAGTAGTTCAGCCCGAACGCGTCCAGCGGTTGGGCGATCAGCTCGACGTCGCCGGGCCGGACGAACGACCAGTCGGTGACCGCGGCGGTGTCGGCGAGGACGTCCTCGGGGTAGCGGCCGTGCAGCACCGGGTCCAGGAACAGCCGGTTCTGCAGCCCGTCCACCCGGCGGGCGGCCTCGGCGTCGGCCTCGGAGTCGCTCTCCGGGCGGACCCAGGCCAGGTTGAGGGTGATCGCCACCTTGGCCGCCGGGGCGGCGGACCGGATCGCGGCGGCGGCCAGCCCGTGGGCCAGGTTGAGGTGGTGCACCGCGGCCAGCGCGGCCGCGTCCTCGGTCCGCCCGGGGGCGTGCACCCCGCTCGCGTAGCCCAGGAAGGCGCTGCACCACGGCTCGTTCAGGGTGATGAACATCGGCACCCGGTCGCCGAGCGCCGCGGCGACCACCCCGGCGTACTCGCCGAACCGCTCCGCGGTGCTGCGCGCGGTCCAGCCGCCGGCGTCCTCGAGCGCCTGCGGCAGGTCCCAGTGGTACAGCGTGAGCGACGGCGTGATGCCCGCCTCCAGCAGCGCGTCCACCAGCGTCGAGTAGAACGCGACGCCGTCCGGGTTGACCGGGCCCAGCCCGTCCGGCCCCACCTGCGGGGTGATCCGCGACCAGGACACCGAGAACCGGTAGGAGGTCAGCCCGAGCTCGGCCATCAGCGCGATGTCCTGCCGGAACCGGTGGTAGTGGTCGTCGGCCACGTCGCCGGTGTCGCCGCCCTGGACCCGCCCCGGGGTGTGCGCGAAGGTGTCCCAGATCGACGGGGTGCGCCCGTCCTCGGCGACCGCGCCCTCGATCTGGTAGGCGGCGGTGGCCGAGCCCCAGAGGAAGCCGGTGGGGAACTGCCGCGTCCCGGTGGCGGGTGCGTCCTGCGTGGTGGTCATCCGTCCTCTTCCGTCTTCGCCCACGTCGATGGGGCGTCCGTCGATCTGGCGTACAGCAGGGTCGTGCGGGCCGCACGCCGTCCAGCGTGGACCCTCGGCGATCAGCGTGCAGCGCCGCCGGGGATCAGCCCTTGACCGCGGTGGCTTCAGGCAGTGTCGAGGCCCGATGTCGGACTGGGCGATCGGCTTGACGGGTTGGGCCGTCCGGCTCAGGCGCTGTCCCGCACCACGATCTCGGTGCCCATCACGACCGGCTCGTGGGGCTCCCCGCGCTCGATGCCGTCCAGCAGGCGGGCGGCCAGTTCGGTGCCCATGGCGATGATCGGCTGGCGCACCGTGGTGATCGACGGGTGGGCCGCGGCGGCCAGCGGCGAGTCGTCGAACCCGACGACCGCGATGTCGCCCGGAACGGTGCGGCCGGCCTCGGCGGCGGCCTGCAGGGCACCGAGCGCCATCAGGTCGTTGGCCACGAAGACCCCGTCGATGTCCGGGCGGGCGGCCAGCAACCGGTGCATCGCCGCGCGACCGCCGACCACGCTGAAGTCGCCGTCGACGGCGCCGTGGCCGGTCATCCCGCGGGCGGCCAGTTCGGCGTCGAAGCCGGCGCGGCGGTCGATCGCCGCGGTCATGTCCATCGGGCCGGTGATGGTGGCCAGCCGCCGACGGCCCCGCTCGGCCAGCAGCGCCACCGCCGACCGGGCCCCGCCGAGGTTGTCGGCGTCCACGTAGCACAGCCCGTCGACCGGCGTGTAGGGCCGCCCGGACAGGATCACCGGGATGCCGGCCTCCAGCAGCCGGCGGGGCAGCGGGTCGTCGCCGTGCAGCGACACCACGATCACCCCGTCCAGGTGGCCGCCGCGGGCGAACCGCTCGAACCGCTCCCGGTCGGTGTTGGTGGCCAGCACGCTGAACACCAGCTGGACGTCGTGCTCGGCGACCGCGGTGTGCGCCCCGCGCAGCACCAGCGAGAAGTACGGGTCGTCGAAGAACCGGTCCTCCGGCTCGGCCACCACGAAGGCCACCGAGTCGCTGCGCCGGGTCATCAGCGACCGAGCGGCCCGGTTGGTGACGTAGGACAGCTCGGCCGCGGCGCGCAGCACCGCCTCCCGGGCGTTCTCACCGACCGTGGTCGCGCCGGAGAGCACCCGGCCCGCCGTCGCCCGGGACACCCCGGCCCGCGCCGCCACCGACTCCAGGGTCGGCGCCGTCCGCCCCGCAGGTCTGCCCATGGGCACAGGATGGCAGCAACGTCCCGGCGAGCGCGCAGGGCTTGCGGTGGATCAGCCGCTGGACGGGTCCTGCGGCCACCGCCGCAACTGCAGCCGGCTGTCGAACCGGCGCGCCCGCCCGGTCACCGGATCGGTGAACTCCAGGGTGCTGGCCAGCAGTTGGAGCGGATCGCGGAAGTCGTCGAGGGGGCGGTCGGTCAGCACCGGGTAGAAGTCGTCACCGAGGATCGGCACGCCCAGCCCGGCCATGTGCAGGCGCAGCTGGTGGGTGCGCCCGGTGCGCGGGGTGAGCCGGTAGTGGGCCAGTCCGCCGCGGTGCCCCAGCAGCTCGACGAGGGTCTCGGCGTTCGGGTCGCCGGGCACCTCGGTCGCCCGCACGATGCCGCGCTCCTTCACGATGCGTGAGCGGACGGTGCGCGGCAGCTCCAGCGCCGGGTCGTGCCGCGCGACCGCCCGGTAGGTCTTGCGCACCGCGCGGTCGCGGAACAGCGTCTGGTAGGCACCGCGGTGGTGGCGCTGCACCACGAACATCAGCAGTCCCGCGGTCACCCGGTCCAGCCGGTGCGCCGCGCTGAGTTCGGGCAGGTCGAGCGTGCGACGCAGCTTGACCAGGGCGGTCTGCATGATGTGCGCGCCGCGGGGGATGGTGGCCAGGAAGTGCGGCTTGTCCACCACGACCAGGTGCTCGTCGCGGTGCACGATCCCGATCTCGAACGGCACCGGGACCTCGACCGGCAGGTCCCGGTGGAACCACAGGTAGGTGCCGGGCCGGTAGGGCGCATCCGGGACCAGCGGGCCGGTGGCACCGACGATGAGCCGCTCGCGCAGCATCGCGTCGATGCGCGCCGGGCCGACCCGGGGCAGCCGGTCGACCAGGTGGTCGCGCATCGTCGCCCAGGACGACTCGGGGGGCGTCCGCAGGCGCACCGCGTCCAGGCCGTGGCGCTGGGGCAGCGGTGAGACGGGCGCTCGACCGGCGCGCCGGGAGGGCGGGGTCAGCGGGGCTCAGACCTCGTCGCGGATCGAGCTCAGCAGCGCGGCCGTCCGGTTCGGCGGCTCCACCTGGGCCACCAGTCGGTCCATCACCAGGGCGTAGTGCTCGACGTCGGTGCGCTTGTCCAGGTAGAGCGCGCTGGTCAGCTGCTCCAGGTAGACGATGTCGGGCAGGTCGGGCTGGGCGAAGCGGAGCAGCGTGAACGGCCCGCCCGCGGCCGGGTGCCCGCCGTAGCTGAGCCGGGCGATCTGCAGCGAGACGTTGGGCTTCTCGTTCACCTCGAGCAGGTGGGTGAGCTGGGCGCGGGCCAGCGCGGAGCCACCGATGGAGCGGCGCAGGGCGGCCTCGTCGATGACTGCCCAGAGCGTCGGCGCCTCGGCCGCGTCGAGCAGGGTCTGGCGGCGCATCCGCAGCTCGACCCGGCGGTCGATCTCCTCGCTGCGGGTGCAGGCCAGCTGGGTGACGGCGCGGGCGTACTCGCGGGTCTGCAGCAGGCCGGGCACGAACTGCAGCTCGTAGGTCCGGATGACCGTGGCCGCCTGCTCCAGGCCGAGGTAGGTCTCGAACCAGCTGGGCAGCAGGTCGGCGTAGCGGTGCCACCAACCCGGCTCGTTGGCCTGCCGGGCCAGCTCGAGGAACTCGGAGCGCTCGGCCTCGTCGTGGACGCCGTACAGGGAGAGCAGGTCGGCCACGTCGCGCTCCTTGAAGCCGACCCGGCCCAGCTCCAACCGGCTGATCTTGGCGGTGGAGGCGCGGATCGCGTCGCCGGCCTTCTCCCGGGAGATGCCGGCGGCCTCGCGACGCTTGCGCAGCTCGCTGCCCAGGCCGATGCGCAGGACCGTGGGACCGGAGTTGCCGAGGTGCTCGGCACCTCCCGGCCCGGGACCACCCGCGAACGGCTCGTGGTTCCTCGCCACGTTCATCAATTGACCGCTCTCCCCAGATGGATCGGTGCTGCCCGGCATGCTCGCACTGCGGAGTCGCCGCCTTCACTCTGCCGGGTCGGTACGGCCGAGGCAAGTCATCGTCAACCGCTGTTCGGTGATCCTGCCGACCCCGCTGGGTAGTCGAGCGTGCGGGGGTGCGTGAACCCGCTCGTTCGGGTGCACGGTACTCCGGGCCGCAAGGGTGGCCCGGTCATGTCCGCCGGCGCTGCCGCGGCCCGTCCCCGGGTACCGGCAGGTGGGGTTTCAGGCCCGGGCTTCGCTCCGGCCGCCCAGGTCGTCGAACTCCCCGGCCCGGATGCCGGCGAGGAAGGCGGCGATCTGCGCACGGGTGTACACCAGGACCGGACCGGTGGGGTTGCGGGAGTTGCGGACCCCCACCCCGGCCCCGGCGAGATCGGCCAGCTCGACGCAGTTGCCGGTCGGGTTGCTCGCCGAGCTCTTGCGCCAGCGAACCTCATGAGTGTGAAGATGCACGTGCAGATGCTCATGCATCGGAACTTGCGGATGCAAGGCCGACTCGCCACGATAGGGCGACGGGTCGGCTCCGGGCGGCCGGCGGTCGAGGATCGGAGTGAGGGCATGAACGAGGGCGGGCTGGCCTCCGAGCTGGCACCGATGGTGGACGTCTGGCGGCGACTGCTGGACCAGCACGTCCCCGACCGAGCCGGGCGCTGCCGGACCTGCACCAAGGGCGGCACCGGTCTGCCCAGCGTGCGCTGGCCGTGCTCGCTGCACGGCATCGCCGACGCGGCCCGGCGCAGCCACGACCGCTCCCGGGGATAGCCCGGGTCGACGTCCGGCCGGATCGGCCGGTCCCGGGTCGGAGGGGGCCGGGACCGACCCGTCCGGCCGGCCGACCGCCGCGCCGGCGGGTCAGGGCCGGCGGGTCAGGGCCGGCGGGTCAGGCCAGCCATTCCAGTGCTGCCGCGGCGGTCCAGGACTGGTCCCGGCTGCCCAGCGCCTCCCCGGTGATCGGCTCGTAGTACTCGGCGAAGCTCAGGTCGCCCAGCTGCTCCAGCGAGGCGTCGCGGAGCACCCAGCGCAGGTCCCAGGCGCTGTCCCGGGCCGACGCCCAACCCAGCAGGAGGTTCAGGAACGGCCACACCGGCCCCCGCCAGAAGGTGCGCCGCCGGAAGTCCGGGCTCACCGGCGAGGTCGACGGGGGCAGCGGGTACCGCAGGGCCGGGTGCCCCATCCACTGCTCGCCCAGCAGCAGGCTGCGCTGGCGGGTCAGCAGCGCCGGATCGCCCCCCGCCACCAGCGGGGCGAACCCGGCCACGGTCAGCGGTGCGATCCACTCCCCGGCCAGCACGTCGCGGTCGCGGGCCAGCCCGGTCGACGGGTCCACGGTGGCCGCCACCCCGGAACGGAACCGCTCGGCCAGCGCGCGCTGCTGCTCGGCCTCGGCTTCGCGGCCCAGCTCGTCGCCGATGCCGGCCAGCACCTCGGCCGCGGCGGCCAGGATCGCCGAGCAGAACACGTCCCGGACCCGGAAGTCGATCGTGTCGCGGACCCGGTCGTCGACGAACTGCGCGGCCCGCATCTGGTCCACCAGCCGCAGGTGGCGGAGGTGCTCCGGGTCGGTCGAGCGCTGCGCGGCCTCCTCGGGGTGGTGGGTGTCGCGCGGGGTGGACGCGGACACCGGCCCGGCTGCCATCCGGGCGTACGGGGCGTCCCAGCGCGGGGAGTCCCCGAAGCCCGACTCCCAGCTGTGGTGGATCTCCACCAGGCCCACCCGGTCCGGGTCGCGGACCGTGGACAGCCACCGGTGCCAGGCCAGCAGCGCGTCGAAGACCTCGGCCGCGAACGCCTCGGCGGCGTCCTGGTCGGCGCCGCCGCTCTCGCGGCCGCGGTCCAGCACGTGCCGCACGGCGATGGCGTGCACCGGCGGCTGGCAGATCCCGCTGGTGCGCACCCCGACGGGCCGGGCCGGGGCGGCGTCGGTGCCCCACCGGTCCGGGCCCGGGAAGTAGCCCGGGGCGCCGGGGGAGAACACGATGTGCGGCACCATCCCGGTGCTCCACTGCGCCCGGAGCAGGGTGCGCAGCTCCGTCGCCGCGCGGGGGATGTCGAGGCGGGCCAGGCCGATGGCGATGAACGCCGAGTCCCAGCTCCACTGGTGGGGGTGCGCGCCGGGGGCCGCCATCGTCGCGGTGCCCAGATCGTTGCGGTGCAGGACCTGCGCCGCCGACCGGCGCAGCACCGCGGCGTCGATCATGGGGCGGTCCTGGGACGTGCGGGTCACGTGGCCTCCAGGGCCGGTCGGGCAGGCCAGCCTAGCTGCGGTCGGACCGGCTGGCCGCATCCGGACCGCGCCGGACCGTCCGCTTCACCCGGTGGGTGGTGCGGGGTGGTCGCGCCGCCGCGCGCGCAGACCCACCCACGGTCCGGCGGCCA
>DASQMQ010000308.1:0-4836 GCA_035645455.1 Pseudonocardia sp. | reverse complement strand
GGTCCGGTCGCTGAGCGACGGGCGACCGGACGCGGCGCTCCTCGATCAGGACCGGATCGACCGCTTCGGGGGCAGGCCGCGGAGCGGGGTGGTGCGGTTCACGTCTCCTGGTCGTGGGCAGCCGGCGGGGCGCCCTTGTCGGTGATCCAGCCGTAGCCGATCACCAGGCCGACCGCGACGATCAGCACCAGCACGATCACGGCCGCGGCGGTCATGCCGACCCCGCCTTCCGGGCACCGGGGTCGGGTCGCTCGTCGAGCCGCCGCGTCGGGGGCAGCGCCGACCGGGCGGGGTCGTGGTGCGGGGTCATGCCGGCATCGTGCCCGCCGGCCGGCAGTCCTGCCGGTCGAGGAAGGGGCGCAGCTCGTCGAGGGCCTCCTCGGGTCGGTCCTCGGCCAGGAAGTGACCGCAGAGCAGGCTCCGGCCATCGGCCGCGGGGCCACCGGCGCAGAGGTCCAGGACGTCGGGGACACCGCCGAGCGGTCCCCGGCGGCCCCTGAGCACGAGGGTCGGGCAGGTGATGGTGCGGTGGCGCGCAGACCCCGGCCAGGCCGCGGCCCAGCACGGCGGGCTCGGCCGCTCGGACCGGTCGGCGGCTGGGCTCCCGAGGGGGCGGGAGAGCCGCTAGGGACGCCGGGGCTGCGGCTGGTAGGACGGCTCCGGCTGGTGGGCGGGCCGGGGCCGGTAGGTGGCCTGCGGCGGGATGACGGCCGGCGACGGAGGGTGCGGGCGCCCGGCGACCGGGGAGTGCGGCCCGCTCTGCGGGTGCGGCTGGTGCGGCCCGGCGGGGTGCGGGTGCCGGCCGGCGTGCGGGTGCGGTCGCCGCGCCGGGTGCGGGTGGCCTCCGGCGCGGTCGAACCGCACCGTGGCGGCGTCGACCCGCGCGGTCGGCACGGCGATCGGGACGGTGGCCGCCTCGACGGGGGCAGCGCTCGGAGCACCCGCCGGCCCGGGCACCGGCGCCTCGGCCGAACCGGCTGCCGGTGGGTCGGCGGCTGGCCGATCGGCCGCCGCGGCGGCGGTCTCCGCACGGCCCCGGCGGATCACCAGTACCCGGCGCACCACGTACCAGGCCACGGCTGCCACCAGCAGCCCGAGGACGACCTTCGAGACCACCGACATGTACGGCTCGATCAGCCCGAAGTTGGCCCCGAGGCCGTAGCCGGCCAGCACGAAGGCGGTGTTCCAGATCAGGCTGCCGGCCGTGGTCAGCGCCGCGAACAACGGCAGCGACATGCGCTCCACCCCGGCCGGGACGGAGACCAGGCTGCGCACCAGCGGCACCATCCGGCCCAGGAACACCGCCTTGGGCCCGTGCCGGACGAACCACGCCTCGGCCTTGGCCACGTCCGCCACGTCGACCAGGGGCATCCGGTCGGCCAGGGCGAACATCCGCTCCCGGCCCAGCGCCGCACCGACCCCGTAGAGCAGCAGCGCACCGGCCAGTGAGCCGATCGTGGTCCAGACGATCGCGGCCACCAGGCTCAGGTCCCCGCGGGCGGCGGCGAACCCGGCCAGCGGCAGGAACACCTCGCTCGGCAGCGGCGGGAACACGCTCTCCAGCGCGATCGCCAGCCCGACCCCCGGCGCGCCGAGCGTCTCCATCAGCCCCACGACCCAGCCGACGATCCCCTCGTCCGCGCCCACCGGTGCAGTGCTCATGGACCCACGCTAGAGAAGGGGACCCGTCGGGCGGACGCCCGCCCTGGCTGCGGGGAGCGTGCGCGCTGGCCGCGGCGGGGCGGGCACCCCCCGACCGACGACGTCGCGGGTACCGTCGGATCCGTGGCTGTCGGCACCCCCACCGAGGGGCGGGCGATCCTCTCGCGCCCGCTGCGCGCCCCGGCCCTGCTCGTCATCGCCCTGGCCGTGCTCGTCGTCGGGGTGCTGGGCGAGCGCTACGCCGGTTCGCGGTGCTCGCGATCGTCGGCCCGGGCCTGACCGGGCTGGCGACCACCACGCTGAAACCGCTGATCGGCCGGACGTTCAACGGCGAGTTCGCCTTCCCCAGCGGGCACACCGGCGGCGCCACGGCGCTGGGGCTCGTCGCCGCGCTGCTGGTGATCCGCGCCGTGCGCGCTGAACACGCCGCCGGGGCGACGCTCGTCGCCGTCGGCACGGTGGTGTCCGGGGGCACCATGGCCCTGGCCCTGATCGGCGGCCAGGAGCACTACCCCACCGATACCGTCGGCGGGTTCTTCGTGGCCGTCGCGGTCGTTCTGCTCAGCGCGCTGACCATCGACTGGTCCGCCGGTCGCCTGCGGTCCCCCGACCCCCACCACCCGGGCGCTGGACCGGCCGGCGGCGGCCGGCCGGCTCGTCGACGGGCGGCCCGTCACCGTCGACGGGACCGCGGCGTCGTCGATCTCACCGGGTGAGCGTCGGCGGCACCGCCCGCGGACCCGGCCCGGCCGCGGCGACGGCCTCCTGGAGACCACGGAGCGCGAGGCGGTCCGCGCGCTCGTTCTCCGGGTGTCCGGCGTGGCCCTTCACCCAGTGCCACTCCACCCGGTGCCGGGCCGCGGCCGCGTCCAGCAGCCGCCACAGGTCGGCGTTCTTGACCGGCGTGCGGCTCGAGGTGGTCCAGCCGTTGGACTTCCACCGGGGCAGCCAGCTGAGGATGCCGTTCCGGACGTAGGTGCTGTCGGTGTAGAGCCGGACCGACGAGGGCCGGGTCAGCGACTCCAGTGCCCGGATCGGGGCCATCAACTCCATCCGGTTGTTGGTCGTCGGCTCCGCCTCGCCGCCGCAGATCTCCTTCTCCACCGCCCCGTACCGCAGCACCGCGCCCCAGCCGCCCGGCCCGGGGTTCCCGCTGCACGCGCCGTCGGTGTAGATCTCGACGAACCGCTCTGCCGCCCCCGACTCCGCCACCGGGCGAGCATAGTGCCGGCCCCACCGGCGGACCCCGACCTCAGCCGGCGCCCCGCACGCCCACCCGGGCCTCGCGGCGCAGGACGAAGGCGAAGGGCCGGTCGGAGCCGCGCATGTCCATCAGACCCAGGACGGTGTCGTCGTCGACCCGGCGGAAGACGTCGTGGACCGGCAGTGCGTCGTAGCAGAGCGTCGCGGAGACGACCCCGCGGTACTCCGTCATCCGCATCCGCGCCCGCGGCCTGCTGGTCCGCAGGATCCCGCGCAGCAGCCGGAACAGGCCGGCGGCGACCGGATTGCGCAGCAGTCCCGCGTACCGGACGACCAGCGACAGCGGAACCACGGCCGGATCGACGGCCAGCACGCCGCGGCTCCCGCGGTCGAACAGCAGCGGGTGCACCCCCTCAGGCCCGTCCACGCGCTTGCCGTACCAGCCGAACCGCTCCAGCAGCCCGTCGAGCCGGTGCCCGGTGGGCAACCCGCAACCCCGCCACACCCCGGTCATCTCGGCCACCCGCACCGGCGGCAGCGCGTCGAAGAAGGCCAGCACGTCCTCGGTCGTCGCCCCGCGGCCGAGGGCCCGCAACCGCACACCGGCATCAGCTTCCGCCCGTTCCACGCCCGCCATCCTGCCCCGCTGCCGACCGGTGGGGACGGTTCACCGGCCGGTCCTGGCGGCCCCGGGCCACCGTGCCCGGGGTCGGGTCCGCTGCCAGGGTGGTGGCGTGGCGCCGCGAGCCCGCGGTGCCCCGACCCGGAGGACAGCCCATGCCGAACCCCGTCGCGATCGTCACCGGTGCCGGCAGCGGGCTGGGCCGGGTGATCGCCCGCAGCCTGCTCACCGACGGTTGGTCGGTGGGATTGGCCGGCCGCCGGGCCGACCCGCTCGCCGAGACCGCGACCGGCCACGACCGGGCCCTCGCGGTCCCCACCGACGTCGCCGACGCCGGGTCGGTCGCGGCCCTGTTCCGAGCGGTCACCGACCGCTGGGGCCGGCTGGACCTGTTGGTCAACAACGCCGGCGGGTTCGGGCCGGCTGGCACCCCGGACCGGATCGACGTCGACGCCTGGCGGGCCGCCGTCGACACCAATCTGACCGGCTCGTTCCTCTGCGCCCGGGAGGCGTTCGCGATCATGCGCGGCCAGCGGCCGGCGGGCGGGCGGATCATCAACAACGGCTCGATCTCCGCGCACAGCCCGCGCCCGGGCAGCATCGCCTACACCGCCACCAAGCACGCCGTCACCGGGCTGACCAAGTCGCTGTCGCTGGACGGGCGGCCGTTCGGCATCGCCTGCGGGCAGATCGACATCGGCAACGCCGCCACCGACATGACCGCCGGCATCGCCACCGGCGCCCGGCAGGCCGACGGGTCGGTCCGCCCGGAGCCGACCTTCGACCCGGCCCACGTCGCCGACGCCGTCCGCTACATGGCCGGCCTCCCACTCGACGCCAACGTGCAGTTCCTGACGATCACGGCGACGACGATGCCCTTCATCGGCCGAGGCTGAGCCCGCCGCCGGATCCGGTTGTCCGGTGGCGGCGGTCGGCACCATCGGGCTGTGCGAGTTCCGACGGTCGGGGGGTCCGCGACCTGCTCAGCAGCCACCTGCCCGCAGCCCCGGCCGGTCCGGTGGTCGTCCTCGGCGGGGGCCTGGACAACACCGCCTTCGCCGTCGACGACCTGGTCGCGACGACGAGCCGCTGGTGGTGTGGCGCGACGACGCCCGCTGCGGGGTGCTGGAGGACCGGGGAGCCGGTGCCCGACGAGCGCGTCCTGCCCACCGGTGGCGACCCGGCCCCTACGGGCAGGGCGGCGGCTCGCGCGAGTACCGCGCGGCGGCCTCGTCCACGAGCGCGCCGAGCAGACGGCGCAGTGTCTCGCGGGCCTGGCGGAGCGCGGCGGCGTCCACGCCGCTGCCGTCGAGCACCTCGAGCCGGCGCGGCTCGCTCGCCAGCCAGAG
>DASQMQ010000307.1:0-2717 GCA_035645455.1 Pseudonocardia sp. | reverse complement strand
GCGCGCGGGCAGACCGGCGCCGAAGGCGTAGCGGATCCACCGGAAGGGGCCGGGCCGGACGACGGGATCGGGCACCTCGTGGTGTACCCGGTCCCGCGGTGCGTACCCGGCGGGCGCCCCGGGTCTGCCGAGCGGTCACAGCCGGCGGCAGCAGCGGACGACCCACCACCCGCCGGCGACGAGCGCGACCGCGCCCTCCTCGACGGCACCGACCGCCATGAAGATCACTCCGAGCGCCACGACCAACGACGCCGCGAGCAGCTGCAGGACCAGGCCGACGGTCACTCCCCCCGACCTGCCCGGTCGCCGCGGGGGACCTGTCCTGACCCGGTCAGCGGTCCGCCTCGGCGAAGTCCGACCGTTCGAGCAGCAGGGACACCGCGATCCCGGCCACCAACCCCCAGAACGCCGCGCCGATGTTGAGCACGGTGACGTCGGAGACGGTGACCACGAAGGTCACCAGGGCGCCCAGGGTGAATCGGCTGCTGAACGCGGTGACGAACGCGGCCTGCAGCACCCGCAGCATCGCCAGCCCGGCGAGGACGGCGATGAACGCGGCCGGGGTGGCCAGCATGAGCCGGGTGAACAGCGGGGCGAGCAGCCCGAACAGCATCGCGATCAGGCCGCAGACGACCCCGGCGGTGTACTGGCGGGAACGCTCGCCCGAGGCGGTGAGCAGGGCGTTGGTGGGGCCGGTGAGGCAGGTCGACACCGCCCCGACCGCGGCCGCCAGCAGCGACCAGGCCCCGCAGGCGATGGTGATCACGTTGACCGGGGGTTCGTGACCCGCGGCGCGCAGCACCGCGACGCCCTGGCCGTTCTGCACGACCAGCACGGTGATCGCGAGCGGGACGACCAGCTCGACCATCGCCTGCGCCGACCACTGCGGAACCTGCAGCACCGGGGCCGCGATCCAGGCCGTCGCGGCCGGGCCCGGGTCGAACCGCCCGGAGAGCGCCACCGCCCCCGCGCCCACGAGCAGCACGCCGATGATCGGCGGGACCCAGCGGCCGAGCGCCGGGACCGCGCTGAGCACCAGGAAGGCCAGCACCATCGGCACCGCCACGGCCGCGTCGGCGCCGACGGCGCGCACCAGGTCGGTGCCGAAGCGCAGGAACACCCCGGCGACCATGCCCATCACGATCGGCATCGGGATCAGCGCCATCACCCGGCGCACCCAGCCGGTCAGGCCGAGCACGAGCATGAGCAGCCCGGTGGCCAGGAAGGCGCCGACCACCTCCGGCCAGCTGAGGTGCCCGAGGGCCGGTCCGACCAGGACGGTGCCGGGGATCGTCCAGAAGAACGCGAGCGGCTGGCGGTACACCCAGCACGCGGCCACGGTCAGCAGGCCGTTGAGGAAGAACACCCCGAACACCCACGACGCCAGCTCGGCGGGGCTCAGCCCGCCCTGGGTGCCGACCGCCAGGATGACCGCGACCGGGCCGGTGGCCGCGAAGACCAGCCCGATCAGGCCGTTCGCCGCGTACAGCGCGCCGAGGTCGTGGAGCAGCCGGCGCGGGCCGGTCGGCGGGCGGGCCGGCCGTTCGAACAGCGTCGACGACGCCCCTGGTCGTTCGACCGTCACTCGCGAACCTCGCTCGGGGTCGGGGTGCGCCCACGGTAGGCCACCACCCGTCCGGGGTCCCGGTCACAGGTCCAGGTGGGTCGCCCGACCGGCCACGAACGCGGCCGCGACCCGGGTGGTCCGCAGGTGCTGACCCACGGCGTCGCCGCTGACCAGCACCACCGGATGCGCGCCGCTGACCGCGTCCAGCTCGGCGACGGTGGCCGCCCGGGGCCGACGACCCTACGCACTCCCCTTATTGACAACATGCTGTCAAACAGCCAGGGTCGAGCCGTGCAGGATGTGCTGATCGCCACCGGACCGCGCCCCGAGATCGCGGAGCTCGCGCTGTTCGCGCCGCTCATCGGTGAATGGGCGCTGGTCGTGGAGAACATCGGTGCCGACGGGTCGGTGCAGGTCACCGACGCCGAGTGGCACTTCGGCTGGGCCCTGGACGGCCGGGCCGTCGTCGACGTCTGGCTCAGCCCGGCACGGGACACGCGGCTGCGCGCGGGCGCGGACGGCGAGTGGGGGATGACCGTCCGGTTCTTCGACCCGCGGATCGGTGCGTTCCGCTCCACCTGGCACGGCCCGGCGCGCGGGTGGGTCATCCCGTTCCGGGGCACCGCGACGGCCGACGGCCTCGTGCTCGACGCCCTGCGCGAGGACGTGCGGGTGCGCTGGGTCTTCTCCGCCCTGACCGCGGAGAGTTTCGACTGGCGGGCCGAGGAGTCCGCGCCGGGGGAGTCGGAGCTGCGGGTCCGGCAGCGGTTCCGGGCCCGCCGCGTCCGCTGACCGCGCGCCCGGCCCTAGGGTGCGCGGCATGCCGTCCGAGCTGGTGGCCGAGTACCGACTGCTGATGGCCGAGGTCTACGAGCTGGCCGGGTCGAGCCGCCGGATCAGTGAGCGGGACGCCGCCGCGCACGGCACCACCGTGGCCCGCTGGCACGTGCTCAGCGCGGTGTCCGAGGAGCCGGCGACCGTGCCGGAGATCGCCCGCCGGCTCGGGCAGGTCCGCCAGGGCGTGCAGCGGGTGGTCGACGATCTGGTGGCCGAGGGGCAGCTCGTCGCCGGCGAGAACCCCCGGCGCAGGCGGTCGCCACGGTTCTCCCCGACGCCGTCGGGGCGCGAGGTCCTGGAGCGCCTCTGGCTG
>DASQMQ010000306.1:0-11992 GCA_035645455.1 Pseudonocardia sp. | reverse complement strand
CTACCTGGAGTACGTCTGCGACCAGTACCTGCGGGCGCTGGGCACCGGGCGCCCGGTGCGGACGCTGCCGGCGGCGGAGCTCGACCGGGTGGCCGGGCTGCTCGCCGGCTACGGCCAGCAGCCGCCGGGCCCGACCACCTGACGGGCGACGAGCGGGGCGGGAGCCCCCTCCCGGATCCCGCTCCGCCCGCCGTCCGACGCGGCCGACGGACATCGCCGCCGGCCGTCCGCTGGAGGTACCCCGTGGGCTCCGCACGCACCCACCACTCCCCGATCGAGGCGGGGGTGTGCCACCGCCCCGCCTCGGTGCGGCGGCGCGTCCGGTTCGTCCGGGCGGAGCACCGCGGTCAGGCCGCGCCGCGGGCGGCGGGCAGTTCGACCGAGCCGGCCAGGTTCAACGGGTCGCGCAGCACGCGCACCACCGACATCCCGATGGCGTAGGTGACCAGCCGCCGGTTCGGGGTGATCCGCAGGTAGCAGCCGCCGGGCAGGTCCAGCTCGCCGTGCCCGGTCACGGACTTGATCCGGCCGGCCGCGGCCAACTCGCGCAGTTCCGGGTCGTCCAGCGGCAGGACCTCGGCGGTCCCCTGGAACTGCACGGCCCCGGGTGGGCCGACCGGCAGCCGGCGCACCGGGACGGTGACGGCGACCCGCGGGTTCTCCGCGACGTTGCGGGCCTTGCGGCTGTCGCGCAGCGTGCTCACGTAGAGCGTGGTGCCGACCGCGGCGTAGAGCACGCCGGCCGCGTGCGGGCGGCCCTGCGCGGAGGTGGTGGCCAGGGTGCAGAACGAGCGCCGCTCGATGGCCCGGATGGCGGTGGCGAGCAGGGCGGTGGGTTCGGTGGTGGTCATGGGAGCAACTCTTCCGTTCGGCGGTGAGACGGTCCATCGTTCGGGGGCTCGATCGCATACGCGAGCGTCTAGGATGGCGCCGTGGACGAACTGGTGGGGTTCCTCGACGGACCGCGGGCGCGGGGCGCGTTCCTGCTCCGCTCGGTGTTCGACCCGCCGTGGGCGCTGCGCATCGCCGACGACTCCCCGCTCACCCTGACCGCGATCGTGCACGGCCACGCCTGGGTGGTGCCCGACGACGGCGACCCGGTCCGCCTCGACGCCGGCGACATCGGCATCACCCGCGGCCCCGGGCACTACACGGTCGGCGACGACCCGGCCACCGCCCCGCAGGTCATGGTGCTGCCGGGTCAGCAGTGCGTGCCGGTCGCCGATCCGGCGGCGTACCCGGCCCACCAGGGCGTGCGCACCTGGGGCAACACCGCGACCGGGGCGACCACCATGATCTGCGGGGTCTACGAGGTGCGGAGCGAGGTCAGCCGGCGGCTGCTGGACGCGCTGCCGCCGCTGCTCACGGTGCCGGCGGCCGAGCTGAGCTCCCCGCTGGTCGGCCTGCTCGCCACCGAGATCGCCCGGGACGAGCCCGGCCAGGACGCGGTGCTGGACCGGCTGCTGGACCTGCTGCTGATCACCGTGCTGCGCACCTGGTTCGACCGGTTCAGCGCCCCGAGCTGGTGGCAGGCGCACCGCGACCCGCTGGCCGGGGCGGCGTTGCGGCTGCTGCACGACGACCCGGCCCAGCCGTGGACGGTGGCCTCGCTGGCGGCCGCGGTCGGGGTGTCCCGGGCGACGCTGGCCCGGCGGTTCACCGAGGTGGTCGGCGAGCCGCCGATGGCCTACCTGCTGAACTGGCGGTTGACGCTGGCCGCGGACCTGCTGCGGGAGCCGCAGGCCACGGTGGCCGAGGTGGCCCGCCGGGTCGGCTACGGCACCCCGTACGCGCTGAGCACGGCGTTCAAGCGGGTGCGCGGGGTCAGCCCGCGCGAGCACCGGGAGACCGCCGGGGTGTGAGCGCCGCCATCCTGGAGCCGACCGTCCCGCCGTGGCTCGCCGACGAGATCGACTCGGTGCCGGACATCGCCACCTTCGCCACCGCCGACGAGCTGGCCGCCGGGTGCGCCCGGCTGGAACGCCTACTTCGACGCGGTGCTCCCGGAGACGCTCGCGCTGATGGGACTGATCGATGCGCACCGCCCGGCGCTGATGGCCTCGCTGCACAACGCCGAGCTGGGCGGGGTCCATCACTACCTGGGCCGCGCCGAGCCCGGGCTGGACCCGACGCTGCAGCAGATCCCGGCCCGGCTGGGATTGCCGCTGCACCAGGGCGAACCCGAGGCGCCGTGGGTGCCGCGGCGCACACCTGGTCGCGGTGCGCGGATGAGCGGGCCGGGGGCGCACCCCCGGCCCGCTGCTCGCCGCTCCGGCGGTCAGGCCGACGGGCTGCCGTTCACCCGACCGGCGTTGCGCAGTGCCAGGGGCGCCCCGGCCAGGTCCTCCTCGTTGCAGAGCAGCTTCACCTCGTAGTACGGGGAGCCGGCCTGGTCGTCGTAGTCGAGGTGGATGGCGATGACGTCGACCGGCTCACCCAGCCACTGCTGGGCGCTGCGCAGCCAGGCCGCCGCGCGCTCGAGCGCGGTCGGCAGGTCGTCGTCGCGGAACTGGACGGGCCGGAAGGGTACGTCCTGGATGGCGTCGTGGGAGTCGTCCGGGCGGGGCAGGTCCCTGGCCAGGCCCGCCTCGTCGAGGTGCAGTTCCACCGTCTTGTCGCTCACCCCGCCAGAGTGGCGGCATCGCCCGGTGCAGACAAGCCGGAACGCCGTGCGGCGCTACAGCTTGAGCAGCAGGTTGGCGCAGCTCGACGCGTCGATCCCGCGGTCGTCCACGTCGATGCTGCGCACCACACCGTCCTCGACGACAGCCGCGTAGCGCTTCGACCGCCGCCCCATGCCGGCTTCGGCGCGGTCCACGACCAGGCCCATGGCCTCGGCGAACTCGGCGTTGCCGTCGGCGAGCAGCAGGATGTCGTCGGCCCCGTGCGCCCGGCCCCAGGCGTCCATCACGAACGCGTCGTTGACCGCCACGCAGGCGATCGTGTCGACGCCCTTGCCCCGCAGCTCGCCGGCCCGCTCGACGAAGCCGGGCAGGTGCACGTTCGAGCAGCCCGGGGTGAACGCCCCCGGCACCGCGAACAGCACGACCCGGCCCCGGCCGAGCACCGACCCGGTGCGGACGGTCGTCGGACCGTCCGGGGTCATGGTCCGCAACTCGACGTCGGGGAGCTTGTCGCCAGCGGAGATGCTCACCCCGGGAAACTACCTCCCCGGCCCGGGTGGCGGCCCGGTGAAGGCGGTCACCCGGCGCCCGGTCCCGGGCGACCGGCTGCCGGGCGGTGACGCCGGCGCGATGCCCTCGGACGCCGCGACGCTGAGCGGCGGCACCGACCGGATCCGGCGTCCGGCAGGATGGCCCGGTGCCCACCCACGTCGCGTTGCTGCGCGGAGTCAACCTCGGCCCCTCCCGGCGGCTCATCATGGCCGACCTGCGCAGGGTCGTGGAGTCGCTCGGGCACACGGATGTGGCGACCTACATCCAGAGCGGCAACGTGGTCCTCACCAGCGTCGAGCCCGACCCGGCAACCGTCGCCGCGGCCCTGCAGCAGGCGCTGGCCGACCAGCTGGGCCTGACCAGCGCGGTCGTCGCGCTCGACCGCGCCGAGTTCGACCGGGTGGTGGCCGCGAACCCCTACCCCGACGAGCCCGACCCGAAGAAGGTGCACGCGGTCTTCCGGGCCACCGCCCCCGGGGACGAGGAGATCGCCGCGGTCGCCGGGGCGGTCGAGCGGGCCCGCGCCAAGGGCAGCCGGGACGCCGCGACGGTGCTCGGTCGGGTCGTCTACCTGCACCTGCCCGACGGGATGGGCCGCAGCGAGCTGGCCGCCCAGCTCAACCGGCTGCCCGGCGCCACCACAGCGCCGGACGGCGGCGGCACCGTCCGCAACTGGGCGACCGTCCGCAAGCTGCAGGCCATGCTCGACGCCCCCGGCTGATCCGGGCACCGACCCGGCGACCACGTCCGCTCCCGCCGCGGGCGAACGGCGCTCCCGCCCAGCCGGGCCGGCCCGACGGCACTCCCACCCAGCTTCGCCACCCGGCCCCCAGGAGGCGCCATCATCGTCAGCCGCGCCCGCGTGCCGGACCCGCCGGACCCGGCGCGGTGGCCGTTCGACCTGCCCCCGGTCCGGCAGGTGCTGGAGCGCGGCCTGGTCTTCACCACCCCGGTCACGTTCCTGGTCGGCGAGAACGGCACCGGGAAGTCGACGCTGGTGGAGGCGCTGGCCGAGGCGTACGGCATCGACGTCCGCGGCGGCCACGGCGCCCGCCGCTACGCCTCGCCGCTGGAGAAGAGCACGCTGGGCGCGAACCTGCGACTGACCATGGCGCCGGGCGGACGGGGGATGCGCGGGTCGCGCAGGGCGAAGGGCTTCTTCCTGCGCGCCGAGTCGGCGATGCAGGTCTTCGAGCACATGACCGGCCTGCCCGGCTACGGCGACCGCGACCTGCGCGAGGTCAGCCACGGCGAGGGGTTCCTGCAGGTCGTCGAGGGGCGGTTCACCGGGCCGGGGCTCTACCTGCTCGACGAGCCGGAGTCGGCGCTGTCGTTCGGGTCGTGCCTGCGCCTGCTGGCCACCCTGGACGCGCTCGCCGACGCCGGCGGGCAGATCGTCTGCGCCACGCACTCCCCGCTGCTGGCCGCGCTGCCCGGAGCGACGATCTGGGAGCTGGGCGAGTTCGGCATCCGGACCAGCCGCTGGGACGAGCTCGCACTGGTGGACCACTGGCGCCGGTTCCTCGCCCGGCCCGACGCCTACCTCCGGCACCTGGCCGACCCCGCCGGCTGAGCCGGGCACACGCCGGCCGGCTCCGGCCGAGCGGTCGCCATCGGGTCGCCCGGCTTGCCATCGGTCGGGCACCGCGCCGGACAGCGGCCCGGCTACCCCGTCGGCCGGACGCCGCGGGCGGCGCACTCGACGGTCCGCGCGATCCGCCGCTGCCGGGTCTCCGGGCGCTTCGCCCGGGCGATCCACTCCAACGCGGCCCGGCGCGCCGACCGGGCGAACGCGGCGAAGTGGGCGTCCGCCACCGGGTCGGCGGCGAGCTGCGCGCGCAGGTCGTCGGGGACGACACCGTCCTGCGCCGCGGCCAGCAACGTCCACGTGCCCGTCCGCCGGGCCAGGTCGATCGCGGCCTGCCCGGCCGGGGTCATCAGCCCTCGCTCGGTCAGCCGCTCCACCAGCTCGCGGTTGACCTTGCTCCAGGCGCTGCGCGGGTTGCGCGGGCCGAACCGCTGCCGCCACGAGCCGGCGGCGTGCCGGCGGGCGACGCTGTCGATCCAGCCGAAGCACAGCGCCTCCTCGATCGCCTCGGCGTGCCGCACGCCCGGCACCCCGGAGCCGACGTGCGGGATCACCAGCCACCCCTCGTCGGCGGTCGCGGCGTTCTCGTCCAGCCACGCCCGCCACTGCGCCCGGTCAGCGGCCTGCACCAGGCGGACGCCGGTCGCCGCGGTCACGACGACGACCGGGCGGCGAGCACGTCGAGGTAGTGCGGGTTGTGCATGACGCCCAGGACGTTGCCGAACGGGTCGACCACCGAGGCGGTGGTGAAGCCGGAGCCGTCGCCGTGCTCGGTGATCGGCTGGTACTCGGTGGCGCCCATGGCCAGCAGCGTCGCCACGGTGCCGGGCAGGTCGTCGACGTGCCAGTGCATCACCGCGCCGCCGGGCGGGTTGGCCGCTCCGGGCGGGGCGTAGCTGCGGTGGATGAAGCCGAGCTCGTCGCCGTCGTCGCCGATCCGGAACTCGATGTAGCCGGGCGGCGCGGGCGGGGCCGGGTAGGCGTAGTACGGCTCGACGCCCAGCAGCTCGGTGTACCAGTCGCGGGCCGCGGCCAGGTCGTCGGCGTAGAAGCTGATGGTGGCGAATCCTCGGAACATCGGGGCTCCCTGGGGGTCGGGGCGGGGTGTCCGCCGCGGTGAACACCGTCATCATGCGACCGGTAAGTGCTCACCTCATGAGCACTTTGTTTGCGAACCTTGCGGCATGCGCGCAGACCGCCTGGTGGCCACCCTCCTGCTGATGCAGGCCCGGGGTCGGGTCACCGCCGCCGAGCTGGCGGCCGAGCTGGAGGTGTCGGTGGCGACCGCCCGGCGCGACCTGGAGGCGCTGTCCACCGCCGGCGTCCCGGTCTACCCGCAGCCCGGGCGCGGCGGTGGCTGGTCGCTGGTCGGCGGCTCCCGCACCGACCTGACCGGGCTGACCGCCACCGAGGCCAGGGCGCTGTTCCTGCTGGCCGGGCCGGCCGCGGCCGGGGACCCGCCGGTCCGGTCGGCGCTGCGCAAGCTGGTCCGGGCGCTGCCCGACACCTTCCGGGCCGACGCCGAGGCCGCTGCCGACGCGGTCGTGGTGGACCCGGCCCGGTGGGGTGAGCGGGACCGGACCCGGCCGCCGCTGGTGGACGCCCTGCAGGACGCCGTCGTCAGCCGGCGCAAGGTCGAGCTGGAGTACCAGGGCCGCGGCCGGCAGCGCACCCGCCGGCTGGTCGACCCGTGGGGCCTGGTCGACAAGGACGAGGTCTGGTACCTGGTCGCCGGCACCGAGCAGGGGCAGCGCACGTTCCGGGTCGACCGGATCGTCGAGGCGACCACCACCGACCGGCCCGCCGAGCGACCGGTCGACTTCGAGCTGGCCCGCGAGTGGGAGCGGGTGGTCGACGAGGTCGAGCAGCGCCGCGCGCTGCTCCCGGCCACGGTGCTCATCGCCGAGCGCCTGGTGCCGATCCTGCGCGATCGCTTCGGCCGGCACTGCGAGCCCCTGGAGACCCGCGAGGACGGACGGGTGCGGGTCCGGGTGGCGGGCCCGATGCCGATCTCGATCGCCCAGGAGCTGGCCGGCTGGGGGGCGATGGTCGAGGTCCTGGAGCCGGACTCGGTGAAGGCCGAGCTGGCCCGGTTGGGGGCGGAACTGGTGGCCCGGTACGGACCACCGGACCCGTCCTCAACAGTGTAATCACTGTTACAGTGTTGAAGATAACATCGCCGGCTTGAAGGAGCACGCGGATGGGCACCATCGTGATGACCGGAGGCACGTCCGGGTTCGGCCAGGTCGCGGCCCGCGAGCTGACCCGGTCGGGCCGGGACCGCCTGGTCCTGGGCTCGCGGAGCGGCGCCGCCACGACCGCGGACGTCGAGGTGCTCCCCCTCGACCTGGCCGTCCTGGACAGCGTGCGGACCTTCGCCGACGACGTCCGCGCGCGGGTCGACCGGATCGACGCGCTCGTCCTCAACGCCGGCGTCTACCGGCCCGACGTCGACGGCCGGACGGTCGACGGGTTCGAGACCACGTTCGCGGTCAACCACCTCGGCAACTACCTGCTGCTCCGGCTGCTGGTGGACCGTCTCGCCGAGGGTGCGCGGGTCGTCCTGACCACGAGCGGCACGCACGACCCGGCCGAGCGGTCGGGCTTCCCGCCGCCGCGGCACGCCGACGCCCGACTGCTCGCGCACCCCGAACGGGATTCGGACATCGACCGCCGCCCGCGGCGCGCGGGCCGGCGCGCGTACACCTCGTCGAAGCTCTGCGCCGTGCTCACCGCGCAGGCGCTCGCCGTCCACCCCCACGCGGTGGCCCGCCGGGTGACCGCCATCGCCTACTGCCCCGGACAGGCCCCGGGGACCGGACTGACCCGGGACGAGGCGTTCCCCGTCCGGGCGATGTGGTGGCTGATGGGGACAGCGGCGCTACGGGCGCCGGCGCGACGGCTCGTGCCGCAGTTCAGCAGCCGGGACGAAGCCGGTCGCCTGCTGGCCGACCTCGCCGTCGGCGCCGTCCGCCCACCCGCCGGCCACGTCCACGTCGCCCTGCGGCACGGCCGTGCCACCTTCCCGGCACCGTCCGAGCTGGCCACGCGCAGCGACGTCGCGGCCCGCCTCTGGGAGGACAGCGCGGGCCTGGTGGGTGTGCGGGCGGCCGCCGGGTCGGCCTGACGGCCGGGCGAGGAGGCGGCAACGGGCATCGAGCCGGGCGTCGCCGCCCGATCCGGGGGCGGGTCCGGCCGCGGCCTGGTAGGCAGAGCGCATGAGCAGCACCGGTGGCCCCGCCGGGGTGGTGTTCCCCCTGGCCGCGGGGTGCGCCGGCACCCGCGACGGCCACGACGACCGGCCGCACCCGTGCGTCACCCCGCCCTTCGCCACCGTCAAGCACCGCGTGCAGCGGCCGCGGCCGCACACCGTCCGGGTGTTCGTCTGCGAGGCGCACGCGGTCGGCCAGGACGATCCGCGCCCGCTCACCGACGCCGACCGGGCCGAACTGCGGCGACGACGTCGCCGGGTGGTGGTGCCGCGGCCGGGCCGGCGCCCGGGCTGAGCTCAGGACAGCCCGGCTCCGAAGTCGACGTCCTCGGCCGAGGCCGTCCCGGCGGTGCGACCGGGCGCCGTCTGGTGGCTCCAGTACAGGTTCGTGTGCGCGATGACCTCAGCCGGCGACGGCGCCCCCCACTGCGTCTGGTCCTCGGTGGTGTGCGCGTCGCTCACCAGCGTCGCGTCGTACCCCCGGACCAGCGCGCCGTGCAGCGTGGAGCGGATGCACGTGTCGGTCTGCGCGCCGGCGACGACGAGTCGCCCGACCCCGAGGCCGGCCAGCACGGACTCCAGGGTGGTGTCCTCGAAGGAGTCGCCGTAGCACTTCTCGACCAGCGGCTCGGCCTCGTGCGGGGACAGCTCGGGCACGATCCGCCACTCCTGGCTGCCCCTGGCCAACTGCTCGTCGGAATGCTGGACCCAGACCACCGGAACCCCGGCCTCCCGGGCCCTGGCGACCAGGCTGCCCACGTTCGCCACCACGGCGTCGCGTTCGTGGCTGCTCGCCACGACGCCCGTCTGCACGTCGACGACGAGCAGCGCGGTGTTCGGCCGGTCCGGCAACGTGGTCATCGGTTCTCCTCGTCGAGCCCGGAGTGCGGTACGCGGACACGGTAGGGCCGACCACCGACACCGGGCGCGCCCGAGCCCGGCCTCAACCGCTGACGAAGCAGAACTCGTTGCCCTCCGGGTCGCGCAACGTCCGGAACGCCCCCTTCTCGTCGACGACCGGTTCGCCGGCCGGGGTGGCGCCCAGCTCCACGGCGGCCGCCACCGCCGCCGGGATCCCGCCGGGCTCGACCTCGACGTCCAGGTGCAGCCGGTTCTTGCCCGCCTTGACCTCGGGCACCGGCTGGAACGACAGCCGCGGGAAGCCGGGGGCGTCCACGTGCGACCAGCCACGGGCCCGGTCGACGGACTGCCCGCCCAGCAGGTCGGCCCAGAACCGCGCCAGCACCGCGGGCCGACGGCAGTCGATCACGATCTGGTCGAGGCTGAACCGCACCGGCACCACGGTAACCGGCCGGTGCACGGGGTCGTCCGGGGTGACTGCGTGCGCGACGCCGGTGCGGGTACCGGAGACTGGTGGGGTGAATGCCCTGTTCGCCCGGATCGTCGTGCTGGTGTCCGGCGCGGCGATCCTGATCGTCGAGACCCTCACCACCCGGCTCGTCGCCCCCTACGTCGGGCTGACCCTGGAGTCCACGACCGCGGTCATCGGCGTCGCGCTGGCCGGGATCGCGGCCGGGGCGTCGCTGGGCGGGCGCTGGGCGGACCTGTTCCCGCCGGTGCGGGTCGCGGCCGGCGCGCTCGCCGTGGGCGGGTTGGGCGTGCTGGCCGTGCGGCCCCTGGTGCGGGTGCTGGGGCCGGCGCTCGGTGCGGGTCCGGTCGCGGCGGTGCTGCTGGTGGCCGCGTCGACCCTGGTCTCGGTCACCGCGCTGGCGATGGTGACCCCGGCCGTCACCCGGGCGCAGCTGCGCGGCGTGGACGGCTCCGGCGCGGTGATCGGGCAGCTCTCCGCGGCCGGCACCGTCGGCTCCCTGGCCGGTACGTTCCTCACCGGGTTCGTGCTGGTCGCGCTGCTTCCCGTGGCGGCGATCCTGCTGGTGACGGCCGGGGCCTGCCTGCTGCTCGCCCTGCTGACCGCGGGCTCGCGGGCGCACGCCGCCCGGATCGGCACGGCCGCCGCGCTGCTCGCCGTCGCGCTGGTGGCGGTGCCCGGCCGGTGCGACGAGGACACCGTCTACCACTGCGCCCAGGTGCAGGTCGAGGGCCCGACGGCCCGGGTGCTCGTCCTCGACGACCTGCGCCACTCCGCGGTGGACCTGGCCGACCCGCGGTACCTGCAGTTCGCCTACACCAAGCGCTTCGCCGACGCGATCGACACGGCCTTCCCGGCCGGGCGCCCGGTCGACGCGGTGCACGTCGGCGGTGGGGGGTTCACGATGCCGCGCTGGCTGGCCGCGACCCGGCCGGGGTCGTCCTCGACGGTCCTGGAGCTCGACCGCGGCGTCGTCGAGCTGGGCCGCCGCGAGCTGGGCGTCGACGCCATCCCCGGGTTGGACGTGCGGGTCGGCGACGCCCGGACCGAGCTCGGCCGGCTCTCCACCGCGTCCGCCGACCTGGTCGTCGGGGACGCCTTCGGCGCCCGCTCGGTGCCCTGGCACCTCACCACCGTCGAGTTCGCCGACCAGGTGCAGCGGGTGCTGCGGCCCGACGGCGTCTACGTCCTGAACATCATCGACAGCGCTCCGCTGGACCTGGTCGCGGCCGAGGTGGCCACGCTCGGCACCCGGTTCCCGCACGTCGCGCTGCTCGCCCGGCCCGACCAGCTCGCCCCGGGCGGCGGCGGGAACTCGGTGCTGGTGGCCTCGAACCGGCCGCTCGACCTGGCCGCGCTCGCCGCCCGCGCGGCGGCGCACGGCGAGGCCGGCTCGGTCGTCGACGACGCGGACGTCCGCGCGCTCGCCGCCGGGGCGACCGTGCTCACCGACGACTTCGCCCCGGTGGACCAGCTACAGGGGTGACCGCCGGCGATCTATTGACAATCGATAAGTAGGCATCGATACTCGATCCATGCCGACGATGCGCCACGACGTGGTCCCGCTGAGGGTCCTGCTCGCCCTGCTCGCCCTGCTGTTCCTCGTCGCGGCCGCGGGCCAGGTCGCGGTGCTGATCCAGCTGGTGCCCCGGCTGCCGGAGCTGCTGACCGGCCAGTTGAAGATCGGTTGGACGATGCTGGCGATCGCGGTGCCGGGGCTGGCCTGCGTCCAGGTCGTGCTGGTGTGCACCGGCAAGCTGCTGACCATGGTCGCCCGGGACCGGATCTTCAGCGCCGACTCGCTGCCGTGGGTCGACGCGATCGTCTGGGCGATCGCCGCCGGGTGGCTGCTGTTCCTGGCCGCCGGCGTCCCGGTCTTCATGATCGCCGAGCTGGACGACGCCCCCGGGCTGGCCGCGCTGCACCTGCTGCTCCTGCTCGTCGGGGCCGCGATCGGCCTGCTCATGATCGTCATGCGGGCGCTGCTGCGGCAGGCGACCACGCTGCGGACGGACATGGAAGCGGTCATCTGATGGCCATCGTCGTGCGGATCGACGTCGAGCTCGCCAAGCGGAAGATGAGCGTCGGGGACTTCGCCGAGCGCGTCGGGCTCACCCCGGCCAACGTCGCGGTGCTCAAGAACGGTCGGGCGAAGGCCGTCCGCTTCAGCACGCTGGAAGCGATGTGCCGGGTGCTCGACTGCCAGCCCGGTGACCTGCTGGAATGGGTCGAGGACGAGCCCGGCGAGCCGGCGGCCGCCGATCTCGGGGCCGGTCGACCGGCGCGCTAGGGACGCTGCGCGTCCCACCAGGCCAGCACCCGCGCGCCGCCCGCCCACCTGGCCGTCCGGGTCCTGCAGGCGTTCATGATCGGGTACCGGCGGCGGGGCACCCGGACCCCGATCAGCCGTGCCCACGTCTGGCGCAACGGGCTGCTGGCGACCGCGGCCGTGGCCGGTCCGGTCGTCGGCCTCGCCGGCGGCGCGGCCCGCTCGACGGCCCGGCGCACCTGGTCTGCCCGCGCGGCCTGCGCTACAGCGAGCGGCCGGCGCCGACGAAGGCGAGTCTGGTGGCCCGGGCGCCGCAGGACGGCCTGATCGCCCTCGACGAGCTGTGATCGGGGAACGGATGGATCGGGAACCGGTGTCCACCACGCGGCTGCGGGTACGGCCTCGGCACTGCGACGCC
>DASQMQ010000305.1:0-2829 GCA_035645455.1 Pseudonocardia sp. | reverse complement strand
CCGGGAGGGCGCCGGACACCGCCGCCCAGGAAGCCGGCGAGCCGCGCAGCGCAGCCGCGGACACCACCGACACCACAGACCCGGGGCGGCGATGAGCACCGCGGCCCCGACGGAACAGCGTGGTTGACCCGACCGGGCCCGCCGGGCCGCCCCTGACGGTGACCGTGACCCGACCGGCGCCCGCGGTCTGCCTGGTGCGGCTGACCGGTGACCTGGACGTGACGACCGCCCCACTGCTCGCCCGGTCGCTGCGCGAGCACACCGCGGGCCGGCCCCGGCACCTGGTGCTGGACCTGTCGGCCGTGCGGCTGCTGGCCGCCACCGGGGTCGGTCTGATCGTCGGCGCGCAGCGGAACCGGGACGGCGTGCACGGCCGGCTGCACCTCACCGGGGTCACCGGCAACCGCGCGGTCGAGCGGGTGCTCGGCCTCACCGGCGTCCGGCCGGTCCTCGACGTCCACGACGACGTCGACGCGCTGCTCGAGCGGCTCGGCCGGGGCTGAGCCCCGCGGATCGCGAGCAGCCGCTCAGGCGCGGGGGCGCACGGCCACGGCATCGCCCCGGCGCACCGCGCCCGGCCGGGTGACCTCGGCGTACACCCCGGCGCAGGCCCACCGCCCCATCCCCTGGATCTCCCGGCGGTTGAGCCGGGCGACCGTGCGCAGCGCGTCCCGGTCCTCGGGCAGCTCCCCCTGCGCCAGCGTGGTCATCACGCAGCGCATCGTCGGGATCGAGACGGTGATCCCGGCCGACCCGAGGTCCAGCCCGGCGCCCACCCAGTCGTCCTCGGCGAAGGACGCGCCCGCCACGTCGAGCAGGACGTTGGGCCGGTAGCGGCGCGGGTCGAACGCCGAGTCCGGCGCGGCCGCGGACAGCGCGGCGAGCGTGGCGGTGGTCAGCACGTGCAGCACGGCCAGGTCGAAGAACGTCCCCGCCGGGGCCATCGAGCCCAGCCCGATGGTGCTGACCGGCTCGCCGTCGGTGTGCGAGGTCGTGGTGCCGGCGATGAACCCCGCGGGGGCCAGGCCGTCGATCGCCGGCCACTGCTCCTCGAACACCGCCTCGTCCGGCGGCCGGGCGGTCAGCCGGACCGGGCGGCCCAGCGCGGCGGACAGCACGTCGTGGATGTCGGCGTCGTCGCTGCGCCGGGTGTCGCCGCCCGGGAAGGTGATCGCCACCGGCGGCGGCGGGTCGCCCGCGCGCGGCTCCTCGACGTAGGCGGCCCGCAGTTCGAGCAGTCCGGCCCACTTGCGCGGGTGCTTGGCGCTGGCCACCGTGCCGTCCGCGGCGTCGACGACGGCCCAGCCCCGGTCTCCCGGCACCCCGGCCGGGCCCAGGACGGCCTCGTGGAGCGCCTCCCCCAGCATCGACTTGACGGGGTAGCGGTGCAGTGAGCGCACCGTGGCGGCCGGGCGGGGAGTCGTCATGCTGCATGCCTACCTGCCGCCGCCCGGAACGTCGTGGCGGGGCGGCGGGACCGCCATACTGGATCGATGACGGACCCGAGCAGCTCCGCGGCGGCGCAGGCCCCCGGCTCCGCACCCGCCGGCCCGACCGGCAGCCCGGCGAGGGCGGACAGCGGGGACACGACCGGTGGTGTCGCCGTCGCGGGCAGTGTCGGCACGTCGGGGAGCGTCGCGGTCGCCGGCAGCGTCGCCACCTCGGGCAGCGTCGCGGTCGCCGGCAGCGTCGCCACCGCCGGCAGCGCCGGCGTCACGGGCAGCGCGGCCGTCGCGGGAAGTGTCGCGGTCGCCGGGAGCGTCGCCACCGCCGGCAGCGTCGCGGTCGCGGGCAGCGCGGGCACGGCGGGCAGCGTCGCCGTGGCGGGCAGTGCGGCGGTCGCGGGCAGCGTCGGTGTGGCCGGCAGCGTGCTGGTCCTGCTCAGCATCGCGCTGCGCGCCTGCATCGGCTGCCTGGCCTGCGTCGGGTGCAACCGGTGCGTGTTCTGCATCGGGTGCGTCGACTGCGTCGGGTGCGTGGGCTGCATCGGCTGCGTCGGGCTGCGCGGCGCGGTCGGCCAGCGGGGCGTGCGGGCCTGACCGGTCGCCCGGCCCGGCCGACCCCGACCCCGACCGGGGCGGACGTCAGTCGGGGCGGACGTGCCGGCGGATGCGTTGCGGGCTGCTGCGCGGGACGCGGTCGATCTCGCAGCGGGCTTCGAGGTCGACCTTGGTGAAGGTGCAGTAGTTGCGGGTCCGGCCGCCGGGGAACAGCGGGTGGGTGGCGTAGCGCTGCTGGGCGGCGTCGACGACGTCGCGCAACGCGATCGTGCCGTCCTCGGCGGCGTGGTCGTCGATCATGCCGAGGATGTGGGCGCGCATCAGCTCGTACTGCTGCTCGTCCATGGTCCAGCCGTCGAGCCCGTCGGGCCGGGTCGCGTTGAAGATCTGCACCCGGCCCCGCTCGCGGGCGAGGGCGTCCGCGTGCCAGGCCTGCTCGGGCACGGGGCCGCTGTGCGGGTCGCGGTCCACGGCTCAGCCCGTCGGTGCCGGCTCGTTCTCGAGGTGGGCCTCGAGCGGCCGCAGGTCGTCGACGGGCAGCCGGCGGACCCGGCGGCCGAGCAGCAACTCGGCGAGCTGCCGGGCGCCCACGATGCTCTCGGTCCCCTCCATCGACCTGCTCCCCCCGCTTCACCGATCGAATGATGCGATGATCGAAGCATACGTCGCCCGGGTGGCGGTCCCGGGTGATCGGCCGGGGCCGTCAGCCCGGCTCGACCCGCATCCGCCAGGCGTCGGTGACCAGTTCGGCGAGCCGGTCCCGGTCGAGCCGGTCGAGCCGGACCATCACCAGCGGGAACCCGTCGTAGGACGACGTGGTGAAGAACAG
>DASQMQ010000304.1:0-11205 GCA_035645455.1 Pseudonocardia sp. | reverse complement strand
ATGCCCAGCTCGGCGTAGAGGTGCTCGGAGGTGGAGTAGGTCTCGGCCGGCTCGGGCATGTCCAGGCCCAGCTCGTCGCTGATCAGCTTCCAGCGCGGGAGCTCGTCCCAGTCGACCAGGGTGACCGCGAGGCCCTCCTTGCCGGCCCGCCCGGTGCGCCCGATCCGGTGCACGTAGGTCTTGGAGTCCTCCGGGCACTGGTAGTTGATGACGTGCGTGACGTCGGTGACGTCGATGCCGCGGGCGGCGACGTCGGTGGCCACCAGCACGTCGACCTTGCCGGCGCGGAACGCGCGCAGTGCCTGCTCGCGGGCGCTCTGGCCGAGGTCGCCGTGCACGGCGGCCGCGGCGAAGCCGCGGTCGGCGAGGTCGTCGGCCACCCGCTGCACCGTGCGCTTGGTCCGCGCGAAGATCATCGTGAGGCCGCGGTCCGCGCCCTGCAGCACCCGGGTGAGCAGCTCGACCTTGTCCATCGCGTGCGCCCGGTAGACCAGCTGGCGGGTGCGCTCGTGCACCGAACCCTGGTCGGCCTCCTCGGCCCGGATGTGCGTGGGCCGGTTCAGGAACGCCCGGGACAGCGCGATGATCGGACCCGGCATGGTGGCCGAGAACAGCATGGTGTGGCGCTGCTCGGGCAGCATCCGCATGATCCGCTCGACGTCGGGCAGGAAGCCCAGGTCGAGCATCTCGTCGGCCTCGTCCAGGACCAGCGCCTTCACCCGGCCGAGCACGAGGTGGCGCTGCTCGGCCAGGTCGAGCAGCCGACCGGGCGTGCCCACGACGACGTCGACACCCTTGCGCAGCGCGGCGAGCTGCGGCTCGTAGGCCCGCCCGCCGTAGATCGCGGTGACCCGCACGCCCAGGTGCTTGCCGGCGTCGGCGATGTCCTTGGCGACCTGCACGCACAGCTCGCGGGTGGGCACCACGACCAGTGCCTGCGGCACGTCCTTGGTGCGGTCGGCCGCCTCGCCCTCGGCGTTGGCCGCGGGCTGCTCGGACGGCGGGACGACCCGCTGCAGCAGCGGGACGCCGAAGCCCAGCGTCTTGCCCATGCCGGTGCGGGCCTGTCCGATGATGTCGTCGCCGGCCAGCGCCAGCGGCAGGGTGAGCTCCTGGATCGCGAAGGTGCGCTCGATGCCGGCCTCGGCCAGCGCGCGCACGATCTCCGGGCGGACGCCCAGCTCGGCGAACGTGGGGGAGTCCTGCTTGACCGGCGCGCCGGCCTGCAGCGGGTGGGCCTCGACGACCTCGTCGCCGGGCGCGGGCTCGAGGCCCGCGATGGCGGCCGGGTCGACCTCGGGGGAGTCGCCCGCCGCGGGGGTGGCCGGCGCCGCGGCGCGGGCCGCTGTCGAGTCGTCCGGATTCTCGGGGGTGTCGTTCTCGACGGACAGGATGATCGCCTCTCTCCGCGCAGGTGCCGGGGCCGGTTCCTCGGACCACCGGCCACGCGGGAGGGCGGGCCTGGCGGGAGAACCGACGAGGCGCCGTACGCACCATGTCGTTGCGGTTCCGGTGGGATCCCGCGATCGGGGATCGCCGGCCGGGGCCCGCGGGTGAGCGCGCACCCCGATTGGGTGCTGCGACTCGTGCCATCCTACCCGTGATCGGCTCTCCGGTCAGCACACCGGGCCCGGTCCGCCGCGTGAACTCCGCTGCACCCGGTCGTGGAGCTCCGGCCCGCCCGCCGACGTCCCGTCGCCGGCCGGTCCTGCCCTACGCTCCGGGCATGACGACTGCGCGGGCCGCGGACCAGGCCGGAGCCGCCGGACGGGCGACCGTCGACCTGCTGGGACTGCTGGCCTACGGCGAGCTGTCGGCGTTCGACCGGCTGGCCGAGGACGCCCGGGCGGCACCGACCCTGGCGGGCCGGGCCGCGCTGTCGTCGATGGCCGCGGCCGAGATCGGCCACTTCCGGCTGCTCGAGGAGCACCTGCGGGGCCTCGGCGTGCCGGTGGAGCAGGCGATGACCCCGTTCGTCGGACCGCTGAACCGCTACCACGCCTCCACCGCCCCGCGCAGCTGGTTGGAGTCGCTGGTCAAGGCCTACGTCGGGGACGGGCTGGCGGCCGACTTCTACCGCGAGATCGCCGGCTGGCTGCCCGGCCCGACCGGCGACCTGGTCCAGCAGGTGCTCGCCGACACCGGGCACAGCGCGTTCGCCGAGCGGGAGGTCCGCTCGGCGTGCGTGGCCAACCGGCAGGTGCACGACCGGCTGGCGCTGTGGGGGCGGCGGCTGCTCGGCGAGGCGGTCACCCAGGCCCAGCACATCGTGGCCGAGCGCGACGAGCTGGCCGACTTCATCGTCTCCGGGTCCGGGGAGCTGTCCGGGATCGCGCACCTGCTGCGGCGGCTGCAGTCCAACCACGGCAAGCGGATGGCCAGCCTCGGGCTGACCTGACGCGGCGATCGCCGGGCGGGTCCGGGCGGGCAGCCGGGTTCGCGCAGGGCGGACGCCCGTGGCGGCCCCGGGCGCCCGTCTCGACTAGCCTGGGCGGCGCAGTACCAGCCAGTTCGTCAACGTGACCCGGGAGGTCCACCGGTGGAGGTCAAGATCGGCATCGCGGAGAGCGCGCGCGAGCTCGTGGTGTCCAGCGACCAGACGCCGGACGAGGTCCAGAAGCTGGTCGACGACGCGTTCGGCGCCGGCAGCGACGGCCTGCTGCGCCTGGTCGACGAGAAGGGGCACCGCTACCTGGTGCGCGCCGCGCAGATCGCCTACGTGGAGATCGCCCCCGACGACACCCGTCGGGTCGGCTTCGCGATCGGCTGACCGGCGCACCGCCGGGCCGGCCGGGACTCCCGACCGGCCCGGCGCCGTCGCGTCCGGGTCCCGGCGGGCGCGGTCGGCTCAGCCGCCGGGACCGGGGCTGCCGATCAGCGGGAAGCCGGCGATGCCCCGCCAGGCCAGCGCGGACAGCAGGGCCACGGCTTCGTCGCGGGGGACCGCGCGGTCGGAGTCCAACCAGTGCTGGGCGCCCAACCGGCTCAGTCCGACCAGCCCGACGGCCAGCAGCCGGGCCCGGTTCCAGTCGATGCCGGCGTCATTGGTGACCGCGTCGGCGATGGCGTCGATGCACCGCTCCGAGGCGCGGTCCACGACCGCGGCCGCCTCCGGCTCGCTGCGCAGGTCGGACTCGAAGATCAGCCGGTAGGCCTGGCCCTCGCCGGCGACGAAGTCGAAGTAGGCCGCGACCGAGGCGTGCACCCGCTCGCCGTTGTCGGTGCTCGAGGCCAGCGCGGCGCGGACCCGCTCGACGAGCTCGTCGGCGTAGGTGGTCAGCAGCGCCCGGTAGAGCTCCAGCTTGCCGGGGAAGTGCTGGTAGAGCACCGGCTTGCTGACCCCGGCCCGCTCGGCGATGTCGTCCATCGCGGCGGCGTGGTAGCCCTGCGCGGCGAACACGTCCCGCGCCGCGAGCAGCAGCTGGGCCCGGCGGGCGGAGCGGGACAGGCGACCACCGCGTGGCACGGCGGGCGGCGCCTCGGTCATCCGGTCGCACCTCCTCGCGCCGCCCGACCCGGGCAGCGCATATGTGGGCAGAGCGCACAGCTTACCCGCAGGTAGCACGTGGGGTGGGGTGCCGCCCGCGGTACGGCCGGCCCTCCGGTCACGACGCGCCGCCGGCGGTCACCGTGAACTCCGCGGTGCGCACCACGCCGGCGTGGTGGAAGTCCAGGAACAGCCGGTACTCGCCGGTGGAGGGCACGTCGACGGTGAACGCGATGCCCGGACCGGCCCGGTCGGTGGCGGCCGGGTCCGCCGCGTCCGGGTGCGCGTGCAGGTACGCCAGGTCGCCACCGCGCAGCGTGACCAGGTGCCCGAACGCCCCGAGGTGGGGCTCCAGGTCGGTGACCGGCACGCCGTCGAGCGAGATCGTGGCGACCACCGGCGACGGGCGGCCGGGGACCAGGTCGCCGTCCAGCCGGACCTGGTACCCCTCGACCTGGGCGACCCGGGACGGCGGGTGGGTGACCGGGGCGAAATCGCCGGGGACGTACAGGTCGGTGCCCAGCACCAGGGCGGGGCCGCCGGTCGGGACGAAGTCCGCGTAGGCCCGGTAGACCCCTCCGGCCGGCAGCACCAGCGGCACCCGCCACACCCCGTCCGGGCCGAGCGCGGGGTGCAGGTGCTGGAACCCCGCGGTGTCGCGGCGCAGCACGATCAGGTGCAGCCGCCGCTCGTGCGCCATGTCGAACGCGGTCACCGGACGCCCGTCGGACCCGGTGACGGTGAACGCGAACTCGCCCGGTACCCCGGCCCCGAACGTGGTGACCTGCGGCACCAGCGCGTAGCCCGCCGCAGTGGTGACGAGCCCGTCGGAGACGACGTCCGGGGTGTCGTGCCCGTGCCCGTCCGCCGCGTGTCCGGCCCCGGCGGCGTGCGTGTCCGCCGGGGCGGCGGCGATCACCGGAGGCGGCCCGAGCAGCGAGCCGGCGGCCCAGGCCGCGGCGAACACCAGCGCCAGGGCCGCCCCGAAGCCGGCCAGCCGTACCGCAGTTCCCATCCGTCCCCCCCGGCGTCGGTGCCCGGCACCTCGTACAACGCGCGGGCGGGCCGTTCGGATCCCCCCGATCCGGTGCCCGGGGGGTTGGCGCCGGGCCGGTGCTTCGGGTAGGTCTCGGGAGTGGCCTCCTCCGCGCTACCCGCCGTGCCCGGGCTCGTCCGCCGGCGGTCGGCCGTCCGGCCGCCCCGTCCGGCCCCGCTCGCCCATCCCAGCACGCTGCCCGCTCGCGACCCGCACCGGCGCCCGTGGCCCGGCCGCGAGGTCGTCGCGGGCGGGGCGCGGCTGCACGTGCGGGAGACCCCCGGCCCCGACGGCGTCCCCGCGGTGTACGTGCACGGGCTGTCCGGGTCGGCGACCAACTGGACCGACCTGGCCGGGCTGCTGTCCACCCGGGCCGCCGGCACCGCGGTCGACCTGCCGGGGTTCGGCCTGTCGCCACCGCCGGGGTCCGGGGACTACACCCCGGCCGGGCACGCCGCAGCCGTGCGCGACCTCGTCGCCGACCTCGGGCGACCGGTGCACCTGCTGGGCAACTCCCTGGGCGGAGCGATCGCGCTGAGCGTCGCGGCCGACCGGCCCGACCTGGTCCGCACCCTGACCCTGGTCTCCCCGGCGATGCCCGACCTGCGCCCGGACCCGCGCCGGGTCTCCGATCCGCGGCTGCTGCTGTCCCTGGTCCCGGTGCTGGGCCGCCGCGCCCGGGCCGAGCTGGCCGCGCAGAACCCGCGCGAGCGCGCCGAGCAGGTCGTGCGGCTGTGCTTCGGTGACCCGTCCCGGGTGCCGGAGCACCGGCTGGTCGAGGCCGCGGAGGAGTACGCCGCCCGGGCCGCGCAGGCGTGGGGCCGCGAGGCCGCCGAGCGCACCGGCAAGGCCCTGGTGGCCGGCTGGCTGCGCGGCGGGTCGCCGTGGGCGGTGGCCGCCCGGGTGCGGGTGCCGGCGCTGGTCGTCTGGGGCGAGCGGGACCGCATGATCGCCGCCCGGCTGGGCGAGCGGACCGCGGCCGCGATCCCGGGATCCCGGCTGGTGGTGCTGCCCGGTGTCGGGCACGTCGCCCAGATCGAGGCGCCCGAGGACGTGGCCCGGGCGGTGGCCGGCATGTGGGACGCCGTGGCCGACGGGAGCTGGGAAGATCCCGCCCCCGATCGACGTTGACCGGGGGCAGTGTCGAGGCATCGATGGCGGTACCGACCACATCGACGCCACGACCGCACCGCGACCTACCCAGACCGCGACTACCCAGGGAGCATGCAACATGGCGCTACCACCGCTGGTGGAGCCGGCCGCCGAGCTGACCAAGGACGAGGTCGCCCGCTACAGCCGGCACCTGATCATCCCGGACGTCGGGATGGCCGGGCAGAAGCGGTTGAAGAACGCGAAGGTGCTGGTCGTCGGCGCGGGCGGGCTGGGCAGCCCGGCCCTGCTGTACCTGGCCGCGGCCGGGATCGGCACGCTGGGGATCGTCGAGTTCGACGAGGTCGACGAGTCCAACCTGCACCGCCAGGTGATCCACGGGCAGTCCGACATCGGCCGGCCCAAGGGCGAGTCCGCCCGCGACTCCATCCGCGAGGTGAACCCGTTCGTCGAGGTCCGGCTGCACCCGGTGCGCCTGGACTCGTCGAACGTGCTGGACATCTTCCGCGACTACGACCTGATCCTCGACGGCACCGACAACTTCGCCACCCGGTACCTGGTGAACGACGCCGCGGTGCTGCTCGGCAAGCCCTACGTGTGGGGTTCGATCTTCCGGTTCGAGGGGCAGGCATCGGTCTTCTGGGAGGACGCCCCGAACGGCGAGGGGCTCAACTACCGCGACCTCTACCCCGAGCCGCCGCCGCCCGGGATGGTGCCGTCCTGCGCCGAGGGCGGTGTGCTGGGTGTGCTCTGCGCGTCCATCGGCTCGATCATGGTGAACGAGGCGATCAAGCTGATCACCGGTATCGGCGAGCCGCTGCTCGGTCGGCTGATGGTCTACGACGCCCTGGAGATGAGCTACCGGACCATCCGGATCCGCAAGGACCCGGCCGCCGAGCCGATCACCGAACTGATCGATTACGACGCGTTCTGCGGGGTCGTCTCCGACGACGCGCAGAAGGCCGCGGCCGGTCACACGATCACCGCGTCCGAGTTGAAGGACATGTTCGACGCGGGCAAGGACTTCGCGCTGATCGACGTCCGGGAGCCGCACGAGTACGAGATCGTGCGCATCCCCGGGTCGGTGCTGATCCCGAAGGACCGCATCCTGTCCGGTGCGGCGCTGGCCGAGATCCCGCAGGACCGGCCGGTGGTGCTGCACTGCAAGTCCGGCGCCCGGTCGGCCGACGCTCTCGCCGCGCTGCACCGGGCCGGATTCCGCGACGCCGTGCACGTCGGCGGCGGAGTGCTGGCGTGGGCCAAGCAGGTCGACACCTCGCTGCCGACCTACTGAATTCGCCCCACCCGGATCCGCCCGTCCCCCATGATGGGACGGGCGGATTCGCGTCTCCGGCCCGAGTGGCTCATCGTGCTGACCGACGGTCACCGATCCAAGAGTCGGATAGACCGACGGAGTGATGCAATCCCCGCCGTTCGAGTGCCTTCTTCGGCATCCCTGAGATCAAGTCGAACCCCACCCTGCCCGGCCGCGTGCCTACCCATGACGGTCGGCGGATCGCCGTACCTCACTCGCGGAGTGACAACAGGTGTTGGGGGTCGCGCAGGTGGACGACCGGAGCAGCAGGCAGTGCGCACTGGCCGGGTGCGATGCCCGGGTCGAGGACATCCCGGGCCGCCCACCCCGGCGCTATTGCTGTCCGGAGCACCGGATCTCCGCCCGGCAGGCGCGCCGGACCGCGCAGCGGGCCTCCCGGGCGGAACCCACCACGGCCGCTCCGGCCCTCCCCGACCCCACCGGCGCCGGGCAGGCCACGCCGTCCCGTCCGGTCGACCCGGCCCCGGCCACCGCCGCTCGGCCCGCCGCGGACCCGCACCCGCGCTCCTCCGCCGCGACGAGCGGGCGGCACGCCGCCGACCCCGCTCCCTCCGGGACTCCCGAGTCCTCCCGGGACACCGCGGAATCGGGCGGCTCCGCGACGCACGGTGCGCCCGTCCGGTGGTTCGGCGGCCGGCACCGCGACGAGGGTGACGCCCTCCCGTCGCCGTCGCGGGAGGCCACGGACGGCCACGGGGACTCCCCCCGGCTGCAGCGCCGGGAAGGGGCGCCGGTGGCGTCGATCGAGGCCCCCCGGTCGCAGCAGCCCGAGCGATCGAGCTGGCCGTGGAACGGATCCGGGGAGACGGCAGCGCCCGCTCGCGCGGCCGCCGACCCGCTCGCCCGCTCGGACCGTGACCTGCCCGCTCGTCGGGACCGTGACCTGCCCGCTCGCGCGACCGGCGAGCTGCCCGACCGTGCGGACCGTGTCCTGCCCGCACGCGCGACCGGCGCGCTGTCCCCTCGCTCGGCTCGTGAGCTACCGGGTGGCGCGCCTCGTGATCTACCGGCTCGGACGGACCGCGACGTGCCCGCTCGGTTCGATCCGACGGGACCGCTCCCGTGGAGCCCGGCCGCCCCCCGCTCGGCAGCTCGACCGGGACCGCAGGCCGCGCCGACCGGTGCATCCCAGCCGACCGACCCGGACCGCTGCGGCGGCGCCGGGCAACCCGACCCCGTGGCCCGGCCGGACGATCCGCGGGTCTGCGGGCCGCTGCCGTGGGCGCCGACCGTCGGGGGTCCGCAGGGCACCGGGCCCCGGCCGGCCGGCCACCGGGCGGACCGGCCGGTCCCGGGCGGGCCGCCTTCAGCGCCGGCGCGACGGGCGGACGAGGCGCGGCGGCGGAACGAGACCCAGACCGGCACCGAGCCGGCCGGGCGGGGATCGTCGACCTCGCCGCGGAACCCGTCCGGAGACCGGGCGACCGGTCCCGCTCCGCGGACCGGACCGCAGCCCACCACCGGTCCTGGTCCGGCTTCCCGGCCCGAGGGCGCGCACCGACCCCTCGCCGCTCGACCGGGCGAGGGCCGGTCGGGCCGCAGTCCGGACGGCCGTGGCGTGGGCGCCGGCGCTGCACCGGGGGCCGGCGCGGCCGTCCCCGGTCCGCTCCCGTGGAGTGCGGCCGGTCGGGTTCCCGGGTCGCCGACCGGCCCGACCCCGTCCGTGCCACGCGGTCCGGACCAGCTCCGGCGCCCGGACCCGGGTCGGGCATCGTCCGCTCCGGGCGCTCCGGCGTCCACCGGCCCGCACCACCGGGTGCCGCCCGGCACCGGGCCGGCGCCGGAGGGTCGGCCGGAGGGTCAGGGGTACCGGCCCCACGACTCCGGCTCCCACCGCGCGGTGGCCCCCCGCCCCGGGAGCGCCCCGGCCCCGGTGGATCCCCGCCGCGGTGACCGGGCCGGCCCGCCGGTGGCAGCACCCCACGCCCACCGCCCGGGTGAGACCGGGCACCGCCGGGAGCCGGCAGCCGGCTTCGGGGCGGGCTGGCCCACCGGTGCGCCCGACGTCTCCCGCCCGAATCCCACCGGCCCGAATCCCACCGGCCCGAACCCGGCGGTCGGGACCGGCCGTGGTGCCGAGCCAGGGCCGTGGCGCCCGACCCGATCGGGCAGCACCGGGCCGCACCCCGCCGTCCCGCCGGGCTACGGCACTGCGCCGGGTCACTCGGCGGGTCCGCACGGCGGTGCGCCGCGTGGTTCCGGCCCGTATCCGGCGGTTCCGCCGGGCCGGGGGGTCGGCCGGGGTTCGTGGACGGGTCCGCAGGGTGTGGTGCCGGGCGCGGGACCGGGTGGTTCCGGTGCGCATCCCGTCGTGCCCCCGGGCCCTGGCGCCGGGCCGGGGTCGACCGGCCGGCACGGGGCGCGGCCGGCAGGACCGGGTGGTTCCGGTGCGCACCCGACGGTCCCACCGGGTCGAGGCGTCGGGCCGGGTTCGTCGACCGGTCCGCAGGGTGTCGGGTCGCGTGGTTCCGCCGTGCAGCCCGTCGTGCCGCCGGGCCGTGGCCCCGGGCCGGGGCCGTCGACCGGTCCGCATGCCGTCGGGCCCGAGCCCGGGCGTCCGGGGCCGGCGCTGCCCGGCGGACCGCAGCCTGCCCCGGGGGCAGGAGCCGGCCGGCATCCCGGGTCGACCGGTCCGCAGCGGCCGGCCGCCCGACGACCGTCCCGCCGCGACGGGGAGGAGCGTCGGAGCGAGCCCGGGCCGGGCAGCAGGCGCCCGCCCCGACCGGCCGACCGGTCCACGCCCACCGGGCCGACCTTCGACCCGCGCCGGTGGCCCGGGCCGGCCCCGGCCGACCCGGTCGACGGCGAGCCGGGGCCCGCCGGGGCCGCCGCGCCGACCCCGCCCCGGCACCGACGTCCCCGCACGGCCGGTCCGCTGTCCGCCCGCCGCCGAGCGCTGGCCGTGCTCGGCATCATCGGCGTGCTGTCCGGCGGGTACGCGTTCAGCGGGTCGCAGCCGCCGCCCCCGACGGTGCTGATGCTGCCCGCCGGGATGGCGCCGGAGTTCGTCCCGGACGACGCGTGGGCGACGCGGGCCCAGGTCACGCTGGCGTCGCTCGACCAGCAGCTGGCCACGCTGAACGAGGCCGAGCAGGCGTGGCGCCGCACCCCGGCCGGTCGGCAGGACCTCGCCCCGCCGGCCGAGATCGCCGCCCTCCAGCAGCGCGCGGACCTGCTCGAGCAGCGCCGGGCGACGCTCCAGGCGCAGCTCGACAACTACGACTCGCTCACCCGGGCCCAGCAGGACCTGGAGAACACCGAGGCCCACCTGCGTTCCGTCAGGGAGGCGCTCGCCGCGGCGCCGAGCGAGGCCACGTCGCGCGAGCAGGCCGCCACGCTGGCGGCGCTGCAGGACCAGCGCGAGCTGCGGGAGCGCCAGCTCGCGTCGCGGGAGGAGGAGCTGCGCAGCCTCCAGGACACCGTGCGCAGCGCCATCCGCACCCCGCTGCCCGACGACGACGAGGTCACCGAGGCCGTCCGGGCCGAGGCCGTCGAGGCCGCCGGGATCGAGGTCGGCCCGGATCCCGCCGCCGACCAGCAGACGCCCGACCGGGACGGCGACGCGGACCGGCGCGAGCCGGACGACGACCGGTCCGACGCCCCGACCCGTCCCGCGGACCGGGACGCCGACGAGCGCCAGCCGGGCCGGGACCGCCCCGACGCCGCGGCCCGGCCCGCGGACCCGGGCGCCGACCAGCGCGAGCCGGACGGCGACCCGTCGGACGCCGACGTCCCGACCCGCCCCGGCGACCAGGACGTCGACCTGCGGGAGCGGGACACCGACGCCGCTGCCCGGCCCGATGCCCGGGCCGAGGTGCCCGCCACCGGGCCGACCGGCAGCGGTGCCGGGGACCGCCCCCGGACCCCGGCCGACCGCGACGGGAAGACCGAGGACCGCACGGACGGCGGACGGGGCACCGAACCCGCCGGCGACGCCGTGTCCGAAGTCGACGAGGACCTCGAGCAGCGCGGGGATGCGCCCGACCGCGACCGGCCCGACGAGGCCGGCTCCGCCGACGGGACCGCGAGCCGCGCCGGATCCGAGGACGATCGGGAGGGCCGAGAGGACCGGTCCGGCCGGCAGCCCGCGGGATCGGCCGGCGGCCCCGAGGACACCGCCCGCAAGGACCAGGAGCGCCCCGACCGACCCGCGGACAGCGGGGACCCCGACGGGGACGAAGGGGACGGGACCTCCGACGACCGGCGCCCGGACGACCGGGCCCGCATCGAGGACCG
>DASQMQ010000303.1:0-9248 GCA_035645455.1 Pseudonocardia sp. | reverse complement strand
TTGGCCTGCTCGACGTAGCCCATCTCCGCGGCCGGCCCGCCGCAGCACCACTGCTCGCGCATCAAGCCGAACTCATAGCCGGCGAGGCGCAGGATCTGCGCGACCGCCCGCGGAACCGAGGTGCGGTAGAACGCCGCCTCGCAGTCCACGAACAGGACCGTCTCGCCACCGACCGGGATGTCCAGGCCCGCGGCCCAGTTGCGCACCTGATCCTGGTTGACCGGGGTCTCGCCCAGGACCGGCTCGTGGGTGCTCAGGTCGGTCCGCTCGTTCCAGGACTGCCACGAGGGCTGGTGGACGCCGCTGTCGACCGCAAGGGCACGTACCACCTTGACCACATCCACCGTCCGGGTGCGGAAGCGGTAGAAGTCACCGGTGAACAGGGTGTTGGGGCACCGGAGCTCACACGCGCCGCACTGGGTGCAGTTGACGTAGTCGGCGGCGATGTCGGCGATCTCGAGCTCGCCCCGCTCCATCGCCACCACGTTGGCGTGGAAGGCGGTGGGCGTCCACGACTCGTTGCGCTCGACCTGGGTCACCGGGCAGACCTCGCGGCAGAACTTGTGGCCGGAGGAGAAGCAGTTGTACGACGCGTTGCTCCACTGCTCCACGAAGGCGGCTGTCTTCGGGTCCGCGAGCGGCACGGGCCCCGGGCCGGCCAGGGTCTCGGGGTAGTCGGCGAGCTCCGGCGGGTTGGACGGTGCCCCGGGGGTGAAGGGCTGGGCGAGCGCGTCGAGCTGGTCTGCACGCTCCGGCTGGACCTGGGTCACGAGATGCTCCTCGCTCCGACGACGTGGTCCGCGCACCGTAACAAGCAAAACCTCTGAGATCGATGGTTAGAGCGACTGAGTTCGGGCCGTTGCAGAATCGGAGCGGTCAGGGAGGCAGGACGAGCGTGCAGCTGCTCACCGTCGCCCAGCAGGCCGAGCGCGATCGCACTGCCCATCCGGCGCACCACCGCCTCGCTGCGCAGCGCGCCGTCGTCGAGGGGGGCGAACACCGCGCGTCGCGCGTCGCCGCTGAGCACCTGCACCGTCGCCTCCCCGGGACCCCTGCGCCTCCAGTGTGGCACCCGAAAATCAGCCTTTAACCATTGAACCCATATGTTTTGGTGGTTAGCGTGGCAGCCCAGCCCTGCAACGCCGACCCCGCGACGAGGAGCATGCAGTGACCCAGGTCCAGCCCGAACGGGCACCCGGGGCGACCCCCGAGGTCGACGCGCTCTCCGGGCCGTTCACGCCAGGCGCGCCGTCGAACCCGCCGGAGCTCGCCGAGTACCCCGAGACCCTCGCCGGGCCGATCCCGCCGCCGCTGGCCGACCAGCGGACCACCGAGTTCGTCGAGCAGTGGCGCAACGCCTCCTACAACTGCTTCTCCTCCGGCCACAAGTTCTGCCGGGAGGTCTGCCCGGTCACCCAGGTCGAGCGCAACGAGTCGTGGACCCCCACCGCCTTCCACGCCAACGTGGTGGCGATGGAGCGCGGCGAGCTCGACATCACCGACATCGCCGCGGACTACGTCAACTGCACCCAGTGCGGGGCCTGCGAGCTGCGCTGCCCCAACACCCTGTTCACCGGCGACTTCTACCGCTTCCGCACCCGGACCGTGGACCTGGTCAAGGCGGTGCGCTCGCTGGCCGTGGAGAGCGGGGTGCACCAGCCCGGGTGGCGGTCCTGGAACGAGCGGACCGACCTGCGCACCCACGAGCCGGTGCTCGGCGACACCCCGACCGGGCAGGACACCGTGCGGGACTGGGCCGCCGGGCTGGACATCCCGATCGGCGGCGAGACGGTGCTGTTCGTCGACTGCGAGGCCGCCTTCTACCGGACCTCGGTGCCCCGTGCGGTGGCCCAGATGCTGCAGCGGGCCGGCTACGACTTCGGGCTGATGCGCGAGCAGTGGTGCTGCGGCGGCCCGGCCGCCGAGATGGGCTACGCCGAGCAGGCGAAGCGCTTCGCCCGGCACAACCTGGACGACTGGCGGGCCACCGGGACCCGGCGGCTGCTCGTGCTGGACCCGCACGACTACATCAGCTTCACCGAGGACTACCCGCGCTACTTCGGCGACGAGTTCGACATCGAGGTCGTGCTGGTCGTCGAGGTGCTGGCGCAGCTGCTGCGCGAGGGCCGGCTCACCCCGTCGGTCCCGGTGGACCGGGCCGTGACCTACCACGACCCGTGCCGGCTCAACAAGCGCAAGGGCATCTGGGAGGAGCCGCGCGAGCTGCTGCGCGCCATCCCCGGGCTGCGCTTCGAGGACGTCGACCGGGTGACCCAGTGGTCCTACTGCTCGGGCGGCGGAGGCGGGCTGCCGGTGGAGAAGCCGGAGCTGACCGCGAAGATCAGCGCCCTGCGCCTGGAACGGGCCGCCGAACTCGACGTGGACACCCTGGTCAGCGCCTGCCCGTGGTCCGAGCGGCCGCTGTCGGAGGCCGGCGACGCGCAGGACATCGACGTCGTCGACCTGCACGAGCTGTTCGCCCAGTCGCTGGGCATCACCGTCGGCGGGTCCCGCGGCGACGTCGGCGACCGCCGCCTCGCCCAGGAGCGCACCGGAGTGCCCGGACGGGCCCGGCGCACCCGCGGCAGCGAGTGCGGCGGGGGCGGGTGCGGTGGGGGCGGCTGCGGCAGTGCTCCCGGCAACGGTTCCGGCGGCTGCGGCTGCGGGGGGCACTGACCGTGACCACCACCCAGCCCCAGCCGATCGGCACCGCCCCGCCCGTCACCGAACCGCTGGACGCGGCGCGGATGCAGACGCTGCTGGCCGCCCTGCGCCCGGTGCTCGCCGAGGACCAGATCCTGACCGCCAAGACCGACCGCTGGAACCGGGCCCGGGTCCCCGCGCCGTTCCCGGTGCACCGCTGGTCCGAGCGCGTCCCGGACCTGGTGGTGCTGCCGACGTCCACCGAGCAGGTGGCCGCCGTGGTGCGGATCGCCAACGACCTGCGCATCCCGGTGGTGCCGCGCGACGGCGGCACCGGCCTGACCGACGGTGCGGTGCCGATGCGCCGGGGCATCGTCGTGGACGTCAAGCGGATGAACCAGATCCACGAGCTGGACCTGGAGAACCGGACGGTCACCGTGGGCACCGGGATCAACATGCTCAAGCTCAACGAGCGGCTGGCCCGGCACGCCCTGTTCTACCCCGACGACCCGGCGTCCTACCCGTGCTCGCTGGTCGGCGGGCGGATCGGGACCAGCGGCTGGTCGCTGATCGGGTCCCGCTACGGGCACACCCGCGACCTGGTGCTCAGCTTCGACCACGTGCTGCCCACCGGAGAGGTGCTGCACGTCGGCGACGGGATCGGCGGCAAGATCAGCAAGAGCTCCAGCGGCTACCAGCTCAAGCACCTGTTCATGGGCCACCAGGGCACCCTGGGCATCGCGACCAGGGCGACGCTCAAGCTGTTCGGAAAGCCCGAGGCCGAGCTGTCGCCGTTCTGGGCCTTCGACGACTACGCCGCCGCGCACGCCTGCACCGGTGCGCTGGCCCGGGCCGGGGTGGCCACCTTCGCCGGCGCGGTGCTGTTCGACGAGCACAAGGTCGCCTACCTGCGCCGCGACGACGAGGCCTACATCCCGCAGCCGAGCGAGGTGAAGGCGCTGGTCTGCGCGGTGATGTACGGCTACGAGGACGAGGTGCGGGCCGGCGGGCGGCGGCTGTTCCGGATCGCCAAGGAGCACGGCGCCCGCTACCTCGGCGACGAGATCTCCGAGGGCGACTGGGCCGCCCGGCACGACCGCTACGCCACTCCCCTGCACGGGCGCACCAAGCAGGGCCAGGTGGTGCCGATGTCGTGGCACTGCGAGGACGCCGCCATCACCTTCTCCGCGGTGCCCGCGGTCAGCCGGGCCTGGCACGAGATCCTGGCCGACCTGCGCCGGCGCACCGACGTCTTCGACGACTGGGGCATGTTCGCCTACACCTCGGGCAGCACCGGGGTGGACTACCTGACCGAGATCGACGTCGGGATCTGGGAGCAGCGCCTCGACGATGCGGCGTGGGCGGCGTGGGTGCGGGCCAAGCGGGACATCGCCGCGGTGGCGATCGCGCACGGCGGGTCGATGAGCGCCTGCCACGGCTCCTGCCGGGAGGGCGAGGTCGACCTGCTGCCCGAGGAGCTGGGCCGCGGCTTCGGGGTGATGCTCGACGTCAAGCGGGCGCTGGACCCGAACAACATCATGAACCCCGGCAAGTACCTGCTGGACCGGGCCTATGAGGGGAACGGACGATGAGCGGGGCCGACCAGCCGGCCGGACCGGCGCCCGCGGCGCCGTACCGGTTCGCCGAGCAGTACACGCCGCCGGCGCCGATCCGGGCGAGCGAGGTGGCGCAGACGACCTTCGAGCACGTCTACGAGGTCGACCCGCGGCTCATGCAGGACCACGTGCTCCAGCAGGAGTTCCCGAACTGGGACACCCTGCGGATCATGCGCAGCCGGCACGACCACCTGGCCTGGATGCACCGGCACTTCGCCGACCGGGTGGTCACCGGCTCGCAGATCCTGGCCGAGATCGAGCGGGAGGAACCGTGACCGGGCAGCTGGACCTGCGCAACGTCGTCGGCGGCGAGCACGTCGACACCGCCGAGGGCCGCCGCACGGACCTGGTGGACCCGTCCACCGGCGAGGTCTTCGCCGCCGCCCCGCTGTCCGGGCCCGAGGACGTCGACCGGGCCTACCGGGTGGCTGCCACCGCGTTCGAGACCTGGCGCGACACCACGCCGGGCGAGCGGCAGGTGGCGCTGCTGAAGCTGGCCGACGCGGTCGAGGAGCACGCCGCGGAGCTGGTGGCGCTGGAGAGCCGCAACACCGGCAAGCCGCTCGGGCTGACCGCGTCGGAGGAGATCCCGCCGATGGTCGACCAGATCCGGTTCTTCGCCGGCGCGGCCCGCACCCTGGAGGGCAAGGCCGCGGCCGAGTACCTGGCCGGGCACACCTCGTGGGTCCGGCGCGAGCCGATCGGCGTGGTCGGGCAGGTCACGCCGTGGAACTACCCGATGATGATGGCGGTCTGGAAGATCGCCCCGGCGCTGGCGGCCGGCAACACCGTAGTGCTCAAGCCCAGCGACACCACACCGGTGAGCACGCTGCGGCTGGCCGAGCTCGCCGCGGAGATCCTGCCACCCGGCGTGCTCAACGTCGTCTGCGGCGACCGCGCCACCGGTCGGGCGCTGGTCGAGCACCCGGTCCCGCAGCTGGTGGCGATCACCGGGTCGGTGCGGGCCGGCATGGAGGTCGCCGGGGCCGCGGCCCGCGACGTCAAGCGGGTGCACCTGGAGCTGGGTGGCAAGGCACCGGTGGTGGTCTTCGACGACGCCGACCTGGAGGCCGCGGCGGCGGCGATCGCGGAGGCCGGCTACTTCAACGCCGGGCAGGACTGCACCGCCGCGTCCCGGGTGCTCGCCGGCCCGGGCATCCACGACGAGTTCGTCGCCGCGCTCACCGAGCAGGCCCGGGCGACCACGACCACCTACGCCAACGGCGCCGGTGACGAGGACGCCCTGGTCCCGCCGGTGAACAACGCCGACCAGCTGGCCCACGTCACCGGCTTCCTGGACCGCGCACCGGACCACGCCGAGGTCACCGCGGGCGGGCACCGGCAGGGCGACCGCGGGTTCTTCGTCGAGCCCACGGTGGTGGCCGGGCTGCGCCAGGACGACGAGATGGTGCAGCGCGAGGTGTTCGGCCCGGTGATCACCGTGCAGCGGTTCACCGACGAGGACGAGGCGGTGCGCTGGGCCAACGGGGTCGAGCTCGGCCTGGCCTCCAGCGTGTGGACCCGGGACTTCGGCCGGGCGATGCGGATGAGCCGGCGGCTGGACTTCGGCTGCGTGTGGATCAACACGCACATCCCGCTGGTCGCCGAGATGCCGCACGGCGGGTTCAAGCACTCCGGTTACGGCAAGGACCTGTCGCTCTACGGGCTGGAGGACTACACCCGGGTCAAGCACGTGATGGCGAACATCGAGTCCTGAGCGCAGCGTCGGCCGTCAGCGCTTGCGGCCGACGCCCCGTACTCGGCGACGTCGATCAGCACCCGCCGGGGGCCTGACCGACCGGTCCCCCGCGGCCGGCCTCAGTTGAGCTGCCAGATGGCCAGGTTGAGGCCGGCCGCGAAGGTGACCCAGCCCAGGTAGGGCACCAGCAGCCAGGCCGCCGGCCGGCTGATCCGGGCGAACAGCACGATGGTCGCCACGATCGACAGCCAGAGCAGGACGATCTCGGCGAAGGCCAGCCCGAACCACCCGGCGCCGAAGAACAGCGGTGACCAGGCCAGGTTCAGCACCAGCTGCACCGCGTAGACCGCGTGGGCGGGCCAGGTCAGCCCGGCCCGTCGCCACACCAGCCACCCGGACACCGCGATGGTCAGGTACAGCACCGTCCACGCCGGGCCGAACAGCCACGCCGGCGGCGCCCAGGACGGCTGCACGAACCCGGCGTACTGGCCGGACGCCGACGCCGACGCGAGCCCACCGATCACCGCGACCGCGGCCACCACGGCGATGAAGGCGAGCAGCGCGAACACCGCGGCGGAGGGGGAACCGGGACGGCGGTACGCGAGTGAGCCGGTCATGCCGGTCAGTCTGCGGGGTCGCGGGGCTCCCGGCACGTCGAGCAGCGGCACGCCCCGGGGTGGTCACCCCGACCGGATCCCTACGGCTCCCGGGGCCGGAAGGGCAGGTGCTGGTCCTCGCCGTCCTGCACGACGACGGCGCTCCCGGCCGGCACCTCGTGCCACAGCCCGGGCAGGTCGACCAGCGGCTCGGAGACGACCACCCGGGCGTCGTCGGAGAAGTGCGCGAAGCGCTCGTCCTCGGGGTAGAGCAGCCGGACGTCGCGGACCGACGAGCTGACGAACAGCGTGTTCGCCTGCGCGCCGCTGGCGTACCGGGCGGCGTAGAGGCGCTCGCCGTCGGAGACCCCGACCGTCATCTGCAGCGGGTGCGCCACCCCGATCCGCCGACCGGCGGCCTCGACGAACCCGGCCATCCGCTCCAGCCCGCCGAGCGGGTCGTCGGCCAGGCCGAAGGTCAGCGCCAGGTGGAACATCAGCTCGGAGTCGGTCGAGCCCTCGATCGCCGGGAACAGCCCCGGGTCGACGGCGAACAGCAGCTCCCGGCGCAGCCGCTCGAACGCCTCGATGAAGCCGTTGTGCACGAACAACCACCGGCCGTACCGGAAGGGGTGGCAGTTGGTCTGCTGCACGGCGGTGCCGGTGGCGGCGCGGACGTGGGCCAGGAACAGCGGGGAGGTGATCTGCGCGCTGATCTCGCGCAGGTTGCGGTCGCCCCAGGCCGGGGAATCGCTGCGGAACAGCCCGGGCCGGTCGCCGGTGCCGTACCAGCCCAGGCCGTAGCCGTCGCCGTTGGCGATCGCCACGTCCGGGGCGTGGCTGCGGCTCTGCTCGATCAACGAGCGGGCGGGTTGGTAGAGCAGTTCCTCGACCCGGATCGGGTCGCCGAAGTAGCCCAGCCAGCGGCACATGGGCCGACCCTCCCAGGTCGTGGGCCGACCCGCCAGGACGCGCCGCCGCTACCGCCGGTCGGCCCCGGCGAGCGGCACGGTCCACTCCACGACGGTGAGGTCCGGGTCCAGGTCGACCACCCGGCAGATGCCGTCGAACCGGGAGGCCCGGTCCCGGACCGTGCTCGTCCACTCCCCCGGCACGACGCCGTTCGCGGTCACGCACAGCGCCGCGCCCCGCTCGGTCACCGCGAGCTCGACCTCCATCACCTCGAGCCGGGCCCGCGTCTCCACCAGCGCGACCAGCGCCTGGTCCAGGGCGTCGACCAGGGCGTCCACCCCCGACCCGGGGACCTCCAGCCCGGGGGCCTGCTCGATCCGCAGGTCGGGGTGCACGCCCAGCAGCTCGGGCGCCCGGGCCAGCACTGCGGCGACCCGCGACGCGAGCGGATCCGCCCCGTCCGGCCCCGCCGGGTCACCCCCCACCGCAGCCGCCCGCACCTCGGCGACGGCCTGGTCGAGCTCGCCGATCGGCCGGGCCAGCTCACCCGCCAGGTGCGGGTGCCGCCCGGTCAGCGCGGTCAGCTCGGTGCTGATCCGCAGCAACCGCCGCACCGCCCCGTCGCGGAGCTCGGCGGCCACCCGGTCGGACTCGCGCAGCTCGGCGTCCAGCTCGGCGACGCGGACGGCCGAGCGGCGCTGGTCGTTGAGCATCACCCGCATCCGGTCGACCGCGCCGCCCAGCACCGCGAACTCCGGCGGACCGCCGGTGGGGACGGGTCGGTCCAGGTCGCCGTCGGCGACCCGCTCGACCGCGTCGACCAGCGCGCCGAGCGGGCGCGACACCGACCGGCGGATGCCCACCACGGCGAGGACGGCCCCGAGGACGCCCACCACCGCCGCGCCGATCAGCACCGCGGTGAGCGCGGCGCGCACCAGGGCGAGGTGCGCGATCTCGGCCGCGGTCCGTCGCTGGATGACCGCCCGCATCCCGTCGACGTCGGCGCGCAGCACCGCGAACAGGGTCGCCCCGCGACCGCGGTCGATCAGCTCGTCGAGGTCGGCCGGACGGCCCTGCGCACGCAGCCCGATCGCGAGCTCGGTCACGTCCAGCCAGGCGCGGTGGCCCCGCAGGACGGTGTCGAGCTGCCCGAGGGCGGCCGGGTCGTCGGCCAGCGCGGTGCGCAGCACGTCCTCCTGCTCGGCGATCAGTCCTGCGGCCCCCCGGTAGGGCTCCAGCAGGGCGTCCTGGCCGGTCAGCAGGTACCCGCGGATCCCGGTCTGCTCGTCGACGAACCCCCGTTGCATCCGTTCCACGGCCACCAGCGCCGGCAGGGCCTGCTCGGTGACCCGGGCGGTCGCGGCATCGGAGCGGTTCTGGCCGATCAGCGCGGCGACGCTGGTGGCGCCCAGCAGAGCGGCCAGGACCACGACCACGAGCACGACGCGGCGACGCAGCGACAGCGACGCGGCCGTCGTGGTGGGCATCGGAGGACGGTCCCAGTGCGGGTCGCCCACGACAACACCCGTTCGGGTCGCTGATCGATTCCGGCCTGCGCGGCAGACCCGGCGCGATGGCCAGGGACCGGCGCCTCGCGGCGCCGGCCCCGGCGGGTGCCACCTGTCGCTCCCCAACCACAGGTGGAAGTCACCGTGCCAGCATCCCGGTGGAACCCACTCCGGCATACGGCCGAACGACTCCTGTGACCGGGACTCCGGGCCCGACCACCTTCCGGGGCGGGGCGGGGCGGTGCCGGCCCCCGCCGGTACCGCCCCGCACCCT
>DASQMQ010000302.1:0-8234 GCA_035645455.1 Pseudonocardia sp. | reverse complement strand
ACCACGCAGGTGATCGCGACCGAACTGGTCCGCACCCTGGTCGGCAGCATCGGCCTGGTGGTGTCGGTCCCGCTGACCACCGCACTGGCAGGCGATCGACCGGTTGGCCGTCGAGCGCGGCTACGACCTGTTCGTGGTGCTGGTCGACAGCTTCGACGGGCTGGACGGCCAGGAGTGGGCCGACGACGCGGCGAACCGCTCCCAGCTCGGCGTCCAGGACGTGCTGCTCGCGGTGGCCGTCGGCGACCGGGCCTACGGGCTGTCGGTAGCCGAGGGCTTCCCCGAGTCCGACAGCCGGGTCGGCGACATCCGCAACCAGGACGTCGAGCCGCGGCTGCGCACGAACGACTGGTCCGGCGCGGCGATCGCCCTGGCCGACGGCCTGCGCAGCGGCGGCGGGGTGCCGGTCGGGGTGCTCGCGGTCGGCGGGGCCGCCGTCATCGGGGGCGGGGTGTACCTGCTGGCGCGGCGCCGCACGGCGCGCGCCGAGGAGCCCCCGCCGGGCCCGGCCCCGGCGCCCACCGAGCCGCCGGACGAGCACGCCGGCGTCAGCACCGAGGACCTGGCGTACCGGGCCAGCTCGGCGCTGATCGAGGTCGACGACGCGGTGCGCACCTCCGAGCAGGAGCTGGCCGCGGCCCGCGCGCACTTCGGCGATGAAGCGGTGGCCGGGTTCGCTGCCGCGCTGGCGGAGTCCCGGGCCGACATGCTGGCCGCGTTCGAGGTGCGCCAGCGGCTCGACGACGACGAGCCGGAGACCGAGCCGCAGCAGCGGGCGATGTACGCCGAGATCCTGCGCGCCTGCACCCGGGCCGACGAGCGGTTGGACGCCCAGGTCGAGGCGTTCGACCGGCTGCGCGACCTGGAGGCCAGGGCCCCGGAGTACATCGCCGGGCTGGGCGAGCGGCTGGACCGCACGACCGCCGCGCTGCCCGCCGCCGAGGCGGCGTGGACCGCACTGCGCGGCCGGTACGCCGCCCCGGCCGTGGAACCGGTGGCCGAGAACCTGGACCAGGTGCGCGAGCTGCTCGGCGCGGCCCGCGCCGAGGTGGACCAGGCGCGGACCGAGCTGGCCGCGGAGGGTCCGGCGGTCGCGGTGGTGTCCGGCCGGGCCGCCGAGGACGCGATGACCCACGCCCAGACCCTGCTCGACGCCGTGCCCCGGCTGGAGACCGAGCTCGTCGAGGCCCTGGCCCGGGTGCCCGCCGCCCGCGCCGAGCTGGACCAGGACCTCGCCGAGGCCCGGGCGATGGGCGCCGACCTCGGCCCCGCGGTGGCCCGCGCGGAGGCAGCCGGCACCGCCGCCGCCCGCGCCGCGGAAGCCGACCGCCCCGACCCCCTCGCCGCCCTGCGGCTGCTCGACGAGGCCGACACCGAGCTGGACCGGGCGCTGGCGGAGGCCAAGGCCGACCGCGACCAGGCCCGGCACGCGGCCGCGGTGCTCGACCAGGCCCGGCTCACCGCCCGCTCCGCGGTCGCCGCCGCCGAGGACTTCATCACCACCCGCCGCGGCGCCGTCGGGGCCCCGGCCAGAACCCGCCTGGCCGAGGCGCAGCGCCACCTGGCCCGGTCCGCCGGCCCCGATCCGATCACCGGCCTGCGCGAGGCCCAGCAGGCCGACGCGCTGGCCCAGGAGGCGCTCCGGCTGGCCCGGGCCGACGTGTCCCAGTGGCCGGGGGGCGGTCCCGGTGGCGGCCACCCGGGCATCGACCTGGGCAGCCTCATCCTGGGCGGGATCCTGTCCGGCGCCGTCCAGGGTGGCGGCTACCGCGGCGGCGGTGGTTTCGGTGGTGGTTTCGGCGGCGGCTTCGGGGGTGGTTTCGGCGGCGGCTTCGGTGGTGGTGGCCGCTCACCGGGGAGCTTCGGGGGGTCGGCGAGCCGGGGCAGGCGGGGCGGCGGCGGCCGCTTCTGACCATCCGCGCCCGCCCGGCCCGTTGGGCGAGAGTGACTCTCGCCCAACGGGCCGTACCAGCGCCGCTCTCGCCCGACCGGCGGGGGCGGAGGGCGTCAGCCGGGGACCTTGTCCAGGTAGCCCGTGATCAGGGCGAACCGGCCGTCCTCGGCGAGCAGCACCGAGTCGGTGCCGATCACGATCGGCTCCGCGCCGTCCGGGCCGAGCTGCCAGGTGAACCGGACGACGTCGTGGTGGGCCTCGGCGTCGCCGCGCTGGACGAGCGGCATGCCCGGGAACTGCTGCTGCACCGCGCCGATGACCGCGGCCAGCGCCCCGGCCCCGGTGACGTCGGCGAGCGGGTCGACGTAGCGGACGTCGTCGGTGACGACCTCGGCCAGCAGCGCGGCGCGCTCGGCCGGGTCGGTGGCGTTCCAGGCCCGCAGGTAGCCGGTGACGGTCTCGTTGGTCATGGTCGTGTCCTCTCCGGGGGGCGGGTCGGTCCCGCCGTGATGCCATGACCCTGCCGCCGACGACCGCCCCCCGGCGATGACGTCGGAGGTCATCGGCCCGGTGACCCGGCGGGTTAGGTTCGGGGCATGACGAGCACGCGCGTCCGGCACACCGGTGGCCCGGCGGCCGTTCCGGTCGGCGAGCTGCTGCGCGACTGGCGGCAGCGTCGGCACCTGTCCCAGCTGGACCTGGCGGCCATCGCCGAGGTGTCCACGCGGCACCTGAGCTGGGTGGAGACCGGCCGGTCCCGACCGACCGCGCAGATGATCCTGCGGCTGGCCGAGTCGATGGACGTGCCGCTGCGCGAGCGCAACCAGCTGCTGCTGGCCGGCGGCTTCGCCCCGGCGTTCGCCGAATCGGCCCTGGACTCGCCACCGCTGGGCGCCGTGCTCGAGGCCCTGCGCGCGGTGCTGGCCGCCCACCACCCGTTCCCCGCGGTGGTGGTGGACCGGGCCTGGGAGATGGTCGAGGCCAACGCGGGCCTCGAACCGCTGATCGCCGGCGCCGCCCCCGAACTGCTCGAACCCCCGGTCAACGTGCTGCGGCTGAGCCTGCACCCGCGCGGACTGGCCCCGCGCATCGTCAACCTCCCCGAGTGGCGCACGCACCTGCTGGCCCGGCTCGGCCGCGAAGCCGCGAGCACCGGCGACCCGGTCCTGGTCGACCTGCTCGCCGAACTGCGCGGCTACCCGGGTGGTGAGCGGCCGGTGTCGCCGGCCGGCCAGGTCGTCGTGCCGATCCGGGTGCGCCGCGGGGACGCGGTGCTGTCCTTCCTGTCCACCACGACGGTCTTCGGCACCCCGCAGGACGTCACCGTCGACGAGCTGGCGCTGGAGGCGTTCTACCCCGCCGACGCCCCCACCCGCGCCGCCCTCCTCCGCACCCCCTGACCACCGCCGGCCGTCGCCCGAGCTGGACCAGCGGCGCGTTCGCCCGGCGGGATCGGACGAGCGGCCCTCTCGCGCGGGTGGGACGACTCCGAACGTATAGTTGCTTGTAGTTAGACAACTAGTCGTGGAGGTGGCGTGCCGGACGCGTTCGACGGTGACGAGCTGGCCCGGCTGCGGATCGCGCTGGCCACCATCGCCCGGGCCCTGGACCGGCAGACCCGGGGCGACCTGCTGACCCGCACGCAGGCGTCCGCGCTGGCGACCATCGCGCGGTCCGGGCCGATCCGGATCAGTCGGCTGGCCGAGATCGAAGGGGTCAACCCGACGATGCTGTCCCGGATCGTGGCCAAGCTGGAGATCGGCGGGCTGCTCGAGCGCCGGGCCGACCCGGCCGACGGGCGGGTGGCCCGGGTCGAGGTGACGGCGGCCGGGGCCGAGCTGCACGAGCGGCTGCGCACCGAGCGCACCCTGCTGCTGCGCCGGCAGCTCGCCGCGATGCCGGCGGACCAGGCGGGCCACCTGCTGGCCGCGCTGCCGTCGCTGGAGTCGCTCGCCCGCCAGCTCAAGGTCGGGTCGTGATGCTGCGCAAGGCCTCCACCGGCAGCATCGCCGCGCTGCGCCGGGACACGTTCGCCGCGCTGGCCACTCCGAACTACCGCAGCTACTTCGTCGGCAACTCGGTGTCGATGATCGGCACCTGGATGCAGATCGTCGCGCAGTCCTGGCTGGTGCTGGAGCTCAGCGGCTCGGCGACCGCGCTGGGCACGGTGACCGCGCTGCAGACGCTGCCGACCCTGCTGCTCGGCCCGTACGGCGGGGTGATCGCCGACCGGCTGGACAAGCGCCGGCTGCTGATCGGGCTGAAGGCCTCGATGGGCGGGCTGGCACTGGTGCTCGGCCTGCTGGTGGCCACCGACGCGGTCCTGCTCTGGCACGTCTACGTGCTGGCCGTGGGGCTCGGGCTGGCCAGCTGCTTCGAGAGCCCGGCCCGGCAGGCGTTCGTGCTGGAGATGGTCGGGCCCGACGACCTGCGCAACGCGGTGGGGCTGAACTCGGTGCTGGTCAACGCGGCCCGGGCGGTCGGGCCGGCGGTCGCCGGCATCGTGATCGCGGTGGGCGGGATCGCCATCTGCTTCCTGCTCAACGCGGTCAGCTTCGTGGCCGTGGTCGTCGCGCTGACCCGGATGGACGTCGGCGCGCTGCGCCCGTCGACGCCCACCCCGCGCGCACCGGGCCAGCTGCGCGAGGGCCTCCGGTACGTCCGCGGCGAGCCGGGGCTGGCCGTGCCGCTGGTGATGATGGCGCTGGTCGGCTGCCTGGCCTACGAGTTCCAGGTGGTGCTGCCGGTGGTGGCCAGCGAGACCTTCGACGGCGACTCGACCACCTACGGCTTCCTGACCGCGGCGATGGGCGTCGGCGCGGTGGTCGGTGGGCTGTTCGTGGCCGCCCGCGGCCGCACCGGGCTGCGCTCGCTGACCAGCGCGTCGGTCGCGTTCGGGCTGGCGATGACGGCCGTCGCGCTGGCGCCGAACCTGACCGTGGCGCTGCTGGCGATGGTGCTGGTCGGGGTGACCAGCGTGATGTTCATGTCCGGCGGCAACAGCACCCTGCAGCTCGCGTCGGCGCCGCAGATGCGCGGCCGGGTGATGGCGCTCTGGACGGTCGCCTTCCTCGGCTCCACCCCGATCGGCGGACCCATCGCCGGGGTGGTCAGCCAGCACTTCGGCGGCCGGGCCGGGCTCGCCATGGGCGCGGCGTCGTGCTTCGTGGCCGCGCTGATGGGCTGGCTGGTGGCCCGCCGCTCGACGGTCAGGTGAGGGTGGCGGGGCCCTCCTGGACGATCATGCCGAGCTGGTCGGCGACCGCGGCCATGACGTCCTGGACGGCGACGGTGTCGGCCAGGGGCATCACCGCGCTCTCCCGGCGGCCGGCGGCCAGGCACTCGGTGACCTCGATCAGCTCGTGGCTGTAGCCGCCGCCGACCGGCGGCCGGGTGATCGTCTCGGGGTCGCGGCCGGCGCGGTGCAGGACGATCGTCTCCGGGTGGTGGAAGCGGGGCAGCACGTCGATCCAGCCGGCGTTGCCGAACACCCGGGCCTGGCCGGGGGTGGCGCAGCGCAGCGAGGAGAACAGGGTGGCCGTGCGACCGTCCGGGAAGCCGAGCAGGACCGACTCCTCCGCGTCCACGCCGGTCGCCGCGAGCGTGCCCGCGGCGGTGACCGACACCGGGTCGCCGAGCAGCATCTGGGCGAACGAGATCGGGTAGACGCCCAGGTCGAACAGGGCGCCACCGCCGATCGCCGGGTCGAAGAACCGGTCGTCCGGGTCGACCGGCTGGCGCACGCCCAGGTCGGCGGTCACCGCCCGGACCTCGCCGATCGCGCCGTCGGCGATCAGCTCGCGCAGCCGCACCACGGCCGGCAGGAACCGGGTCCACATGCCCTCCATGGCGAAGACCCCGGTCTCCGCGGCGACCGCGGCGATCTGCCGGGTGGCCGCCGGGGTGACCGTGAACGCCTTCTCCACCAGCACCGCCTTGCCGCCGCGCAGCGCGGCCAGGGTGACCGCGAGGTGCTGGGGGTGCGGGGTGGCGATGTACAGGGCGTCGACCCCGGGGTCGGCGACGATGTCGGCGTAGGAGCCGTGCACCCGGTCGATCCCGTGCTCCCCGGCGAACGCCGCCGCGCGCTCGACCGACCGGGACGCGACCGCGACCAGCTCCGCGCCGGGGACGTGCGCGAAGTCCGGCACCACCTTCGACGCGATGCGACCCGGCCCGACGACGCCCCAGCGAACAGTGCTCATGGTTTCCATCCTGGCGGACGGGGCAATTCATACACAGCTGTGGATGCTCATGTGGACAACCCGAACAGCCGTTCGAATCGGACCGTACCGGCGGTTGCCCGTCACTCACCGTGATTGATCCTCACCCGTCCGTGCAGCTCCACCACTCGTTCGCCGAGCAACCCCGGGCCGTGGCCCAGCGAAGATCAGGTATGCCCGCCGTGCAGAGCCGCTCCGACCAGCACCCCCGCCCGCTGGCGGCCGTCATCCCGGCGCAGCGCGGCCGGTCCTGCCGCGACCACGATCAGGTGGCTGCCGACGACCGCTGGGTGGAGGAGCTGCGGGCCGGTCGCGGCCAGGCCGCCGACGACCCGCTGATCCGGGCGCTGGCCCAGTGGCGGACCCGGCTGGTCGAGGGCACCTGACCCCGCCGCGACGACGGCCGGACGGCGCCCGCGCGCTCCCCCCTTCCGTCCCGGACCGGCCTCACCGCGGCGGGAGGACGGCTTCCGCGGGATCTCGGTCGGACCGCAGGCCGCGCCAGACCGCGTGCCGCAGCCGGCCGTCGTGGGTCATCGAGCGGTAGTGCACCTCGCCGACCAACCGCGGCTCGGCCCAGTGGGCCCGCCGGGCGTACTCGGCGGGGACCGGCTCGTCGTACGGGCTCCCCGGCCGGCGCAGCGGGGCCAGCCGGTCGAGCAGGTCGCGCAGCACGGCGTCGGTGAACCCGGTGCCCACGTGCCCGAGGAACCGCAGCCTGCCCTCGTCGTCGTACGCGCCGAGCAGCAGCGCCCCCAGCGTGGACGCGCGCCGGCCGGTGCCGGGCGTCCACCCCGCCAGCACGACCTCCTGCGTGGTCAGCAGCGCGGTCTTCAACCACGACGACGACCGGCGCCCCGGCTCGTAGCGCGACCCGCGACGCTTGGCGACCAGCCCTTCCAGGCGGTGCGTGCGGGCCACCTCCAGCAGCTGGGCACCGGGCACGTCGGTGAACGCCGGCGGTACCGCGACCCCCGGCAGGGCGTCGAGCCCCAGCTCCAGCAGCCGTTCGCGGCGGGTGTCGTAGGGCTCGTGCAGCAGCGACGTGCCGTCGATCTCCAGGGCGTCGAACAGGTACAACAGCACCGGCACCGCGGCCTGCAGCTCCGCGCTGGGCGAGCGGACGTGCATCCGGTGCTGGAGCAGCCCGAAGTCGGGCCGGCCCGCGGGGTCCAGCGCGACCAGCTCGCCGTCGAGCAGCAGCCGGCGGTCGCCGCCGAGGGCGGTCCGGGTCAGCTCCGGGTAGCCCAGGGTGACGTCGTTGCCGTTGCGGCTGGTGAACCGGACCCGCTCGCCGGCGGCCCCGACGACCGCGCGCACCCCGTCCCACTTGAACTCGAACGCCCACCCCGGACCGGCCGGCAGCTCACCGGCCACGGCCAGCATCGGGCTCAGCGGCTCGGGCAGGGCGGGGGCCATGGCGACACGGTCCTCCCCCGGTGGCGGCGGCGCACCCGGTCACCGCCATCGGGTGACGCGCGAGCCCGCTCAGAGGTTGTCGGCGACCGTCCGGGCGACGTCGATCAACCGCGCCTTGGCGTCGGTGATGTCGGTCAGCGGGCCGGTCCCCGCCGCGCTGCCGTCGACGGCGTCGGCCGCAGCGGCGACCGCGGCCGCCAGGCCCTCGTCGATCTCGCCGTCACGGTCCGCGTCGGCGGCGGCGACGGCGGCCGCGGAGGCGTTCGCGTCGACCACGGCGTCGCCGTCCTGGTCGGCGTCGACCACGCCGTCCCCGTCGACGTCGGCGTCCACCGCGCCGTCGCCGTCCGCGTCGACCGCGGCGGAGGCGTTCGGATCGGCGGCGGCCGCGGGAGCCGCGGCGGCCCGCGGCCGGTTGGTGTCGGCGACCGCCGGGACGAGCACGACGGTGACGAACGTGTCGCCCTTGCGGGCGCCGAGGGTGGTCAGCCCGGAGCCCTCGGCGAAGAAGGCCTCGTCGCCCACCCCGTCGACGTCCGCGGAGTCGGCGAAGAAGCTGGCCCGGCTGGCCTCGAACCGGTCGGCGTCGTTGGGCACCACGTTGATCTGGTAGGTGAACTGGCCGCCGATGGAGAACGTGCAGGAGTTCGCCGACCCGTTCAGCGTGTTGCGCTGGTCGACGGCCAGCGCGGCCACGT
>DASQMQ010000301.1:0-14512 GCA_035645455.1 Pseudonocardia sp. | reverse complement strand
TGAACAGGAACACCGCCGGGCGGGCGGCCAGGTGCTCGGCGCCGCGGACGTCCAGGGCGATCCCACCGAGCGCGGTGCCCAGCTCCCCGCCCAGGGTCAGCCCGAGGTCGACCGCGTCGCGGCGGGTGCCGGCGCCGATCAGGACGTTCAGCGCGCCGAGGGCCAGGCCGACCCCGAACCCGCCGAGGGTGCCGCCGAGCGCGCCGGCGGTGCGGGCGATTTCGCGCACGCCGGCGCGGCCCCGGGACCGGAACCGGGCCACCGGCCAGTCCTTGGCCGCCGCCTCGGCCGCCAGCCCGGGGCCGGGGTTGAGCGCCCGGGCCCGGCCCACCGCGGCCAGGAAGGGCACGTCCTCGTCACCGTTGGAGTAGGCGTAGCTGTTGATCAGGTCGAGGTCGTGGCCGGCGGCGAAGGCCCGCACCGCGGCGGCTTTGCCCGCCCGCCACAGCGGCGGCCCGCCCGGCCGCCCGGTGCACAGCCCGTCCTCGGTCTCGACCGGGGTGACCAGCACGTGCTCGACACCCAGCGCGGCGGCCGCCGGCGCCACCTGGAACCGGGTGGCCGAGGACGCCAGCACGACGGTGTGCCCGGCGTTGCGGTGCGCCTGCACCAGCCGCCACGCCTCCGGGTAGAGCGACCCGGCGACGCCCTGGCGCCACAGCCGCTCGCCCAGCTCGGTCAGCTCGTCGGCGCTGCGCCCGGCCCAGGAGCGCATGCCGAGCAGGAAGAACCGCTCGAAGTCCTCCTCGGAGGTGACCCCGCGCATGCCCAGCAGCAGCATCCGGCCGGCGTCGGCCGGGGTGACGTGCCCGGAACGCAGGTGGTGGCGGGCGAAGGCGCCCAGCGAGTAGCCGTCGATCAGGGTGCCGTCGAAGTCGAAGAACGCCCCGATGCGCGGGCCCCGCGGGCCGGCCTCGACGTCGGCCACCAGGTCGTCCTCGGTCCACAGGGCCTCCCCGGGGCGGGTGTGCTCAGCCGCCACCGGTCACCTCCCGCCGGGCCGCGGTGTCGATCTCCTCGATCCGCACCGCCCGGGCGACCGCGGTGCGCACCCGTTCGGCGAACTCCCGCCGGCCGCGGGCCAGCTCCTCGCGACCCGGGTCGACCAGGTCGAGGTTGGCCGCCAGCCGCAGCGCCCCGGTGAACAGCTCCCGGGACAGCGACTCCGACCCGTGCAGCCGGCCCTGCAGCAGCATCTGCTGGCCGACCCCGCCGCACTCCTCGAGGAACTCCTTGTCCACCACCGGGGAACGCGGGTCGCGCGCGGCCAGCCGCTCGGCCACCACCAGCTGGGCGTCCAGGAACGAGCGCAGCACCCGGTGGGCGATCAGGAAGTCGGCGCCGGCCAGCGCGGCCGGGCCGTCGGGGGTGTCCCAGCCGGCGCCCAGCCGCTCCAGCTCGACCCCGATCAGCGCCTCGTGGGTGCCCCGGTCGGGGAAGAAGAACTCGAACTTGAGCAGGTCGCGCAGCCCGAGGGCGACCCCGCGGCGCTCCTCGGGGTCGGCCAGCAGGGCCAGCTCGGCGATGGCCCGGTCGACGAAGTGGTGGATCGCGGTGTTCCGGTAGAACGCCGCGACCAGGTGCTGGCCGCGGTCGACGGCGTAGACCGGCTCCACGCCCCCGGAGTAGATGGTCACCACCTTGGACGCGGCCAGCGCGCCGAGCACCCGGCGCAGCCCGGTGGCCGTGCGCAGCTGGTCGCCGGAGGGCACCTCGGCGTCGGCCGGGCCGCGGGACTCGACGTACTCCAGCACCGGGCGCAGCACCCGCTGCACCTGGCCCAGGGTCAGCGCCCGGTCCCGGACGCCGAGCAGGGCCAGCGTGACCAGCGCGGTGGCCACCACCGGGGTGACGCGGTTGATCCCCACCGCGACCTCGATGACGGCCTTCTGCATGGCCCGCCGCCGCGCCGCGGCATCGGCCGGGTCGACGCCGTCCAGGGCGTGCCGCAGCGAGATCGGCTCGGCGAACCGCACGTGCGCGGTGCCGATCGGCGACAGCTGGGCCCGGGCGTAGCGGGCCAGCCAGGCCAGCCCCTCGCCCTTCTTCGGCACCCCGACCTGCTCGGCGGCCATCGCCGAGACCTCGCGCAACTGGTCGTAGGTGATCGACACCGGGACCAGGTGCACGTCGGAGACCCGGCCCCGCTCGACGGCCTCGGCCACCCCGGCCAGCAGCCCGTGCCGGGGGGTGCGCAGCTTGCCGGTGCGCGAGCGGCCGCCCTCCATGTACCACTCCAGGTTGAACCGCTTGGCCAGCAGGTACCCGAAGTACTCCCGGACGGCCAGCTTGTAGACCTCGTCGTCGCCGAACGAGCGGCGGATGAACACGATCCCGGCCCGCCGGGCCAGCGGCCCGACCGGCCAGAACCGCAGGTTGTCCCCGCCGAGCACGTGGTTGCGCGGGAAGTCGTGCTCGGCCAGCACGTCGGCCAGCAGCAGCGGGTCGGCGTAGGAGCGGTGGCTGGGCAGGAAGACCAGCGGGTGGTGCCGGTTGAGCTCGCGCAGCTTCTCCAGCCCCGCGCTGTCGGTCTGCACGTCCCAGGCCCGCGAGTGCAGCGGGCGCAGCACCCCGGTCAGCAGGTCGACCGCGACCGGGCTCATCGAGGCGACCAGGCTGTGCAGGTCCTCCTCGACCCGGGTGCGCACCTCGGCCTCGGGCAGCTCCAGCCGGTGCGCCAGGTCCTCCACGCCGGACTGGAACTCGGTGGTGGCGCCGATGGCCTCGACGATGTGGGTGGGCACCTTGTAGCGGTCGCCGACCAGCGCGCGTTCGGCCCGGTGCAGGGCGAGCGCGGCCTGCTGGGCGACGAACGCGGCCAGCTCCAGGCGCCGCCCCGCGCCGCTGCCGCCCCCGGACCGGGCGGCGAACCGGGCGCGCAGCGCACCGAGGGTGGCGGTCTCGGCCATCACCACCGCGGCCCGGTCCGGCTCGCGGCGGGCGATCCGGGCCTGCATCCGCGGCGCCGGGTGCCGCGGGTTGGACAGCGAGGCCACGTCCGACCAGCGCACCCGGCGCCGCCCGTCGCGCTCGCGCGGGCGCCACACCACCCGCACCGGGGCCACCACGGTGGCGTCGTCGGCCTCGGCCAGCGGGGCGGCCAGCGCGGCCGGGCGCACCGGCAGCACCGCGGCCGGCGCCAGCCCGGCCGCCACCAACCAGTCCGCGATCAGCCTCCGCTCGACCGCGGTGCTCGCATCCGACAGCACGACCACCGGCGCGTCCCGGTCCGACCCGGCCAGCAACCCCATCGCGTCCCCCTCCGTCGCCCCCATCCTGTCCCATCCGGTGACCCCGGTCACCCGCCGCACCGGCTCCCGGTTCCGCCACCACCCGCTCGATCGTGGGTAGGGTCGACGGCCGTCCACCCGACGGTCGACCTCGGAGCGCCAGTGAAGATCACCCACCTCGTCCCGTCGCTGCACCCGGGCGGTCCGGAGATCGGCCTGGTCGACCTGGCCACCGCGGCCCCGCAGGCGGGGCTGGAGCTGGCGGTGATCGCGTTGTCGTCCACGGCGGACACCGAGCAGGTCAGCGCGCTGCGCCGGCTGGGGGTGCCGGTGACCGAGCTGGGGCTGATGCCGGTGGATCCGCGGGCGGTCACCCGCACCGCCCGGGTGCTGCGCGAGCAGGGCGCCCAGCTGGTGCACAGCCACCTCGGACCGGCCGACGTGGTCGCCGCGGCGGCGGCCAAGCGCAACCGGATCCCGGCGGTGTCCACGCTGCACACCGTCAAGAACGACCTGGCCGACAGCGGGGACCGGTTCCGGCGCACGGCCCGGATCATGGCCCGGGAGCGGTTCATGGCCCGCACCATCGCGATCTCGCGGGTGCAGCAGGACTGGTACCGCGGGGTGAACGCGGCGGTGGCCACGGTGCTGGTGCCGCACGGCGTGCTCGACCCCGGCGGGGTGGACCCGGCCGAGCGCAGCCACCGCCGCGAGCGGCTCGGCGTCGGCGAGGGCGAGGTGCTGGCGGTGAGCATCGCGCCGATGCGCCGCGGCGAGGGCCACGAGCTGCTGCTGGACGCGTGCGAGACGCTGCCCGACGAGCTGCCGCTGGTGGTGGCGCTGGCCGGGGACGGCCCGCTGCGGCCCTACCTGGAGTCGCGGGTGGACGACACCGAGGAGCTGGACGGGCGGGTCCGGTTCCTGCACCGCCACCAGGACCCGGCCCGCCTGCTCAACGCGGCCGACGTGTTCCTCTACGCCGCCCAGCACGGCGCCGCGCCGACCGTGCTGATGCGTGCGATGGCCTACGGGCTGCCGGTGGTGGCCACCCGGGTGGGCGGGATCCCGGAGATGGTGTCCCCGACGACCGGGGTGCTGGTCCCGCTGGACCCGGACCGGCTCGCCGACGCCCTGGTCTCGCTGACCGACGACGCCGAGCGCCGGGCCGCGCTGGGCGCCGCGGCCCGGGGCCGCTTCCTGTCCGACTTCGAGGCCGTCGGGTGGGCCCGGCGCCTCGGCGAGGTCTACTCCTCGGTCCTGCCCTGACCCACCCGCACCCCCTCGGCTGACGCCAGCCGCACGGTGACCGGCAGCGTCGAGCAGCTCGCGATCTCCAGTTCGACCAGCTCGAGCCGCTGCGGGTCGCCGGCGTCGGCCTCGTTCAGCGCGACCAGGTGCCGACGCCGACCCGGCGGGCCAGCAGCACGGGCTCGCGGGTCTGCGGCATCACCCCGTCGGTGGCGGGACGACCGGGATCGCGCCGTCCAGCCGGGCCCGGTCGGGAGGGGTCAGCCTCGGGCGCCGTCGACGCGCGCAGCCCGCAGGGCGCCCGCTGCTGCGGGCGCGATCGGGGCGGCGAGGCGGAACGGAGACAGGCTCCGGCCCACCCGCCGGCCGGCAACCGGATTTTTCCCGGCACCGGTTCACCGGTGGACCGATGAGTCCGCGGCCCACCCGTCGTTGTAGGAAATGACGGCGGCACCGAGCCGCCGCACGACAGATCGGAGCACCCCATGAGCACGAGCGGGAACACCACCGCGCACACCCCCGCCGGCGGGGAGCGGGCCGCCATCGCCCTCCGGCTGGAGCTGCTGCTGATCCCGGTGTCGGACGTCGACCGGGCCAAGGCCTTCTACAGCGAGCGGCTGGGCTTCGGCGTCGACGCGGACCACCGGGCCGGCGAGGCGTTCCGGGTCGTGCAGCTCACCCCGCCCGGCTCGGACTGCTCGATCTCGATCGGGACCGGCATCACCGACGCCGCGCCCGGCTCGGTCCGGGGAACCCACCTGGTGGTCACCGACATCGTCGCCGCCCGCGAGCAGCTCCTCGGCCGGGGTGTGCCGGTGAGCGGGATCAAGCACATGACCCCGCAGGGCTGGCAGCCCGGGCCGGCGCCGGACCGGGCCGACTACGGGTCCTTCGCCGACTTCGCCGATCCCGACGGCAACACCTGGATCCTGCAGGAGCGGGGCGCCCGGCCGGGCTCGGCATGACCACCCCGGCGCTGGACGAGGCGGGCTTCCAGGAGCAGGCCGCGCGGCACCGACGCGAGCTGCACGTGCACTGCTACCGGATGCTCGCCTCGTTCGACGAGGCCGAGGACGCGGTGCAGGAGGCGCTGCTCAACGCCTGGCGCCACCGCGACCGGTTCGCCGGCGCCGGGCCGATGCGGGCGTGGCTGTACCGGATCGCCACCAACGTCTGCCTGGACATGATCCGAGCCCGGTCCCGGCGCCCGCAGCAGGCGTCCTCCCCCGAGGTGTCCTGGCTGCAGCCCTACCCCGACCGGCTGCTCGACGAACCGGCCGCCGCCGACGAGGGGCCGGCCGCGGTCGCCGTCGCCCGGGAGACCATCGAGCTGGCCTTCCTCACCGCGCTGCAGGTGCTGCCGGCCCGCCAGCGGGCCGCGCTGCTGCTGCGCGACGTGCTGGACATGCCGGCCGCGGAGACCGCGGACCTGCTGGGGACCAGCGTGGCCGCGGCCAACAGCGCCCTGCAGCGGGCCAGGGCCACGATGGCCCGGCACCTGCCGGCGCAGCGCTCGGGCTGGTCGGCGGCGGGCGTCCACCGGCCCAGCGCCGAGGAGCGCGCGCTGCTGGCCCGGTTCGTCGACGCGCACGAGCGCGGCGACACCACGGCGGCGATGGCCGCCGCGGCGACCGACATCCGGATCACCATGCCGCCCTACCCGCACGTGTTCAGCGGCCGCGACGCGCTCGCCGGTCTGCTGCAGCGGGCGTTCGGACCCGACCGCGACGGCGACTGGCGGCTGCTGGCGACCGCGGCGAACCGGATGCCCGCGGCGGCCAGCTACCTGCGCCGCCCGGGCGACAGCGTGTTCCGGCCGTTCAAGCTCGACGTGCTGCGGGTGCACGACGGGCTGATCGCCGAGATCACCACGTTCGGGCCGGAGCTGTTCGGCGCGCTCGGCCTGCCCGACACCCTGCCCGCCAACTCGCTCGACGCCCCGGGCACCGGCGAGCACACTGCGCTGTCGTGACGACCTTCGCCCTGCGCCGGGCCACCGCGAAGGACCTGACCGCGGTCGCCGAGGCCGACGGGCGCGGGTTCGGCGTCCACTACACCGAGACCGACCTGGCCGACATCGGGTCGGTGGTGGACCTGGACCGGTTCCTGCTGGCCGTCGACCCGGACGACGACACGGTGCTGGGGGTCACCGGCTCGTTCCCGTTCGACGTGACCCTGCCCGGCGGCGCCACCCTGGCGGTGCCCGGGATCACCTGGGTGTCGGTGGCGCTGACCCACCGCCGGCACGGCATCCTGCGGGCGCTGATGACCGAGCAGCACCGGGAGTTCCTCGCCGACGGGTCGGTGCTCTCCGCGCTCACCGCCAGCGAGGGCAGCATCTACGGTCGGTTCGGCTACGGCCCGACCACCGCGCACCGGGCCGTGGAGATCACCCGTCGGCGCGCGGTCCTGCGACCCGACCTGCCGGACCCCGGCGGGCTGCGCCAGGTGAGCACCGCGCAGGTGCGCGAGCTCGCCCCGGACGTCCACCGCCGGTGGGTGGCCGCGACCCCGGGCGCGCTCAGCCGCAGCGAGCGGTGGTGGGACGTCCAGCTGGCCGACCGCGAACACCGCCGGCACGGCGGCACCGCGCTGTTCCACCTGGTCCACCCGGACGGCTACGCCTCCTTCCGCCGGGTCCACGAGGACCGCGCCTGCCAGATCGTCGAGCTGGTGGCCGTCACCGCGGAGGCGCACCTGGCGCTGTGGCGGGCGCTGCTGGCGATGGACCTGGTCGAGACGGTCCGGCACCACTCGCTGCCGCTGGACGACCCGCTGCCGCTGCTGCTCACCGACCCGCGGCAGGTACGCACCACCGGCCTGGCCGACGGCATGTGGACCCGGGTGCTCGACCACCCGGGGGCGCTCGCCGCCCGCCGCTACGCCGTCGAGCTGGACGTCGTCCTGCAGGTGCGCGACGGGTTCCTGGACCGCGGCGGCCGGTTCCGGCTGCGCGGCGGCCCGGACGGCGCGAGCTGCGAGCCGACCACCGCACCGGCCGACCTGCACGCCGACACCGCCGTCCTCGGCCCGCTGCTGTTCGGCGGCCAGCGGGCCCGGGTGCTCGCCGCGGCGGGCCTGCTCGCCGCGGACGAACCGGTGCTGGCCCGGGTCGACCTGGCCTTCGGCACCGACCGGACGCCCGAGCACGGCACCGAGTTCTGACCCCGACCGCTCCGATCGGCGGAAGGCTGCGGCTCGCGCAGCCCGTGCTGCGTCCTCGCACCGCGTCGGCGCGCTTGACGCCCCTCTGCGGGCTGCGGGAGCCGCCCGGGCTGCGCGAGAACGCCCGGGCCGATCCCGGGCCGCCCGGCCGAAGCGGTGGTTGCCGCAGCCGCCCGAACGGGTAGAAGCGGACATGACGCTGTACGCCTGGCACGCCTCCCATGAACAGGTTCCCCCCGACGCGCTGCTGGCCGCCGCCCAGCGCGCCGAGCAGGTCGGCTTCGACGGCGCCATGTGCTCGGACCACTTCTCCCCCTGGAGCGAGCGGCAGGGCCAGTCCGGGTTCGCCTGGACCTGGCTGGGCGCGGCGCTGCAGGCCACCTCACTGCCCTTCGGCGTGGTCAACGCCCCCGGCCAGCGCTACCACCCGGCGATCATCGCTCAGGCCATCGGCACGCTGGGGGTCATGTACCCGGGCCGGTTCTGGGCGGCGCTGGGCACCGGCGAGGCCAGCAACGAGCACATCACCGGCGCGGCCTGGCCGCCCAAGGACGTCCGCAACGCCCGGCTGCGCGAGTGCGTGGACGTCATCCGGGCACTGCTGCGCGGCGAGGAGGTCACCCACCACGGGCTGGTCACCGTCGACCGGGCCCGGGTGTGGAGCCGCCCGGCGGAGCTGCCGCCGCTGGTCGGAGCGGCGGTCAGCGTGGAGACCGCGCGCTGGTGCGCGGAGTGGGCCGACGGGCTGATCACCATCAACCAGCCGGTCGAGCACCTGCGCAAGATGATCGACGCCTACCGCGGGGCCGGCGGGCGCGGCAAGCTGCACCTGCAGGTGCACGTGAGCTGGGCGCCGACCCAGGAGCAGGCCGAGGCGCTGGCCCACGAGCAGTGGCGCAGCAACGTGTTCCCGCCGCCGGCCTGCTGGGACATCGACAGCGCGGCCACCTTCGACGCGGTCTCCGCGGACGTCCCGCTGGAGGCGGTCAAGCGCAGCGTGCACGTGTCCGACGACCTGGGCCGGCACACCGCCCAGCTCGCCGAGTACGCGGAGCTGGGCTTCGACGAGATCGCCCTGCACCACGTCGGGGTCGGCCAGGACGAGTTCCTGGACGCCTTCGGCAACTCGGTGCTGCCCCGGCTGCGGGAGGACGCCCCGGTCGCGGCGGCGAGCACGGAGAGCACGGAGAGCACGGAGAGCACTGTGGGGAGCAGCGCGTGAAGCTGACCCGCACCTCGGACCTGTGGTGGAAGAACGCCTTCATCTACTGCCTGGACATCGAGACCTTCGCCGACTCCGACGGCGACGGCTGCGGCGACATCCGCGGGCTCATCCAGCACATCGACCACCTCGCCCGGCTGGGCGTGACCTGCCTGTGGTTGATGCCGTTCTTCCCCACCCCGGACCGCGACGACGGCTACGACATCACCGACTACTACGCGGTCGACCCGCGGCTGGGCACCCTCGGCGACCTGGTCGAGCTGATCCGCACCGCCCGCGACCGGGGCATGCGGGTGATCGCCGACCTGGTGGTCAACCACACCTCCGCCGAGCACCCGTGGTTCGTCGAGTCGCGCAGCAGCCGCGACTCGGCCAAGCGCGACTGGTACGTCTGGCAGGACGAGCCGCCGGCCGACGGCCCGGAGGGGGTGGTCTTCCCCGACCAGGAGACCAGCCTGTGGGAGCTCGACAAGAAGACCGAGCAGTACTACCTGCACCGGTTCTACAAGCACCAGCCCGACCTGAACGTGGCCAACCCCGAGGTCCGCGACGAGATCGCCCGGATCATGGGGTTCTGGATGGAGCTGGGACTGAGCGGGTTCCGGGTGGACGCGGTGCCGTTCCTGCTGGAGACCAGCGGCCAGGACGACGGCGCGAACCTGGCCGACCCGCACGACTACCTGGCCGACCTGCGGTCGTTCATGACCCGGCGCAACGGCGAGGCGGTGCTGCTCGGCGAGGTCAACCTGCCCTACCCGGACCTGATGCCGTACTTCGGCGCGGTCGACGGCGGCAACACCCCCGACGAGCTGACCATGTGCTTCGACTTCGTGGGGATGCAGCAGATGTACCTGTCGCTGGCCCGGGGCGACGCCGAGCCGATGGCCGAGGCGCTGCGCGGGCGCCCGAACCCGCCCGCGGACGGGCACTGGGCGACCTTCGTGCGCAACCACGACGAGCTGACCCTGGACAAGCTGACCGAGTCCCAGCGCCAGGAGGTCTTCGCGGCCTTCGGGCCGGACGAGGACATGCAGGTCTACGGCCGCGGGCTGCGCCGGCGGCTGCCCGGCATGCTCGACGGCGACCAGCGGCGGATCCGCATGGTCTACAGCCTGCTGTTCGCGCTGCCCGGCACGCCGGTGCTGTTCTACGGCGAGGAGGTGGGCATGGTCGAGGACCTCGAGCTGCCCGGCCGGCTCGCTGTGCGCTCCCCGATGGACTGGGCGGCGGTCACCGAGCAGCGCCACGACCCGGACTCGCTGCTGCGCTGGATGCGGCTGCTGGTGGAGAGCTACCGGGACTGCCCGGAGCTGGCGTGGGGCAGCTACACGGTGCTCGACCCCGGGCCGCAGGCGCGCCCGGTGCTGGCGCACCGCTGCGACACCGAGGACGCCAGCCTGGTGGCGCTGCACAACCTGGGCGCCGAGCAGGTGTCGGCGACCCCGCTGCTGGCCGGGCTGGCCGGCCGCGAGCTGAACGACGTGCTCGACCCGGCCGCCGACCCCGTCCCGGTGGACGAGGAGGGCCGCATCGAGGTCGACCTCGCCGGGTACGGGTGCCGCTGGCTGCGGGTCCCCTCGGCGGAGACGACCGGGGGCTGACCACCGGTAGCGGCCCCGCTACCTGCCGCCGTCGCCCCGATCGTGGATATCGGGGATGATTCGGACAGCGACCCGGACAGCGACCCGGACAGCGACCCGGACAGCGGCGGACCGAGGAGGGCAGTGCATGGCGGGGTGGACGTCGCGGTCGGGAACGGTCCGGGGCAGCGCGCAGCGGATGGCCCGGTGGGCCCGGCCTGCGCTGCTGGTGCTGCTGTTCGCGGCCGGGATCGTCGTCGCGGCCACCGTGGGCCTGCCCGACACCGGGCAGATCCGCGACTGGGTCGGCGCCGCGGGGTGGGCCGGGCCGGTGCTCTACGCCGCGGTGTTCGCGCTGGCCTCGCTGACCCCGGCGCCGGCCTCGGTGCTCACCGTCGGCGCCGGGGCGCTGTTCGGCTGGACCCTCGGCGTCCCGGTGGCGCTGGCCGGGGCGCTCGGCGGGGCGCTGGCCGGCTTCGGCCTGGCCCGGCTGCTCGGCCGGGGCGCCGTGGCCGGCCTGGGTGGCGAGCGGCTGGCCCGGCTGGACGCGCAACTGCGCCGGCGCGGCGTGCTCGCCGTGATCGGCGTCCGGCTGGTGCCGGTGGCGCCGTTCGCGATCGTCAACGTCGCCTGCGGGCTCACCGCGGTGCGCACCCGCGACTACGCAGCGGGATCGGCACTGGGGATGGCACCCGGGGTGGCGACCTTCGTCGCGGTCGGGGCGTTCGGTACCGAACCCGGCTCGACCTCGTTCGTGCTGACCCTGCTCGCGCTCGCCGTGCTCATCGGCGGGGGCATCGTGATCTCCCGCCGGGGGTCCGCCCCGGCTCCGGTCCCGGACGCCCCCCGCAGCTCACCGGGCGGGGCGGAGCACTCCGGAGACCGGCCCCCACCGGGTGACCGATCGGGCGGCTGATCACAATCGGTCACCTCCGCCCGGGGGGCTCCCCCGAACGGATAGCAGGGGGCGGTACGCTCGCCCTCCTCTGGTCCCCGACACGCGGAGCGGCACGAGAAGTTCCCCCGTCGATCGGCTACACCGCGTCACCAGGTCAGACCTCTGGAGGAGGACGGGACCGGTAGGGAGGCGCGCTGTGGGGCAGCACCGAAAGCAGTTGCGGCGACGCCGGTGGCCGCTGGTGGCCCTCGGCGCGGTGCTCGCCGTCGCGGCCGGGGTGGTCGTCGTCCAGCAGGTGGGGCGGGCCAACGCCTGCCGGCCGGTCGCGGTGTCGGTGGCCGTGGACCCGGTGCTGGAGGGCGCGGTGCGCCGGGCCCTGACCACCGACCCCGACGAGCTCGACGCGTGCACCCGCTACGACGTGACCGCAGCGCCGGCCGATCTGGCCAGCGAGATCCGGGCCGGGCAACCGGGCCTGCCGGTGGTCTGGATCCCGGCGTCCTCGCTGGTCCTGGGGGCGATCGACGAGGGCTCGGGGACGCTGGTGCAGCGCGGCGAGCCGCTGGCCTCCTCGCCGGTCGTGCTGGCGGTGCCGACCGCCGACGCGGCCCGCTACGGCGACCCGACCCGGCCGGTCCCCTGGACCGCCGTGCTGACCAGCGGGACCCCGCCCGCCCTGCCGGACCCGGTCGTCGAGCCGGGGGGCCTCGCCGCCCTCACCGCGCTGCGCACCAGCATCGGCGACGACGCCGGCCGGCCGAAGCCGGCCTTCGTGGCGGCGGTGCTGGCGCTGTCCGAGGAGGCACCGGAGTCCACGGAGGTCGCGTTCGAGGCCGTCGAGCGCGACGGCGTCGCGGCCCGTGCCTTCGTCACCTCCGAGCAGTCGGTGGTGGCCCACAACGGCCTGGGCCCGGCCGGCACGGACGCCCCGGCAGGCCCCCCGGGGGAGGACGCCCCCACCGCGGCCGCGGTCTCCGCCGTCGCGCTGGCCGAGGGGGGCGCCGCACTGGACTACCCCTTCGTGCGGCTCGTCCCGCAGGGCGGCGGCGATCGGCCCGCGGTCCGGCCCGCCGAGGTCGAGCGGGCCGTCGACCGGCTCGAGGAGCGGCTGCGCGGCCCGATCGGCCGCCAGGCCCTGGCCGCGGCCGGGTTCCGCGCACCCGACGGCAGCCGGGCCCCGGGCACCGCCGCGACCGGTGCGCTGCCGGCCGAGAAGACCTCGACCACCGTGCCCGATCCGGTCGCGGCGCTGGAGACGCTGCGGCTGTGGAGCGCGCTGACCCTGCAGAACCGGATCCTGGCGGTCATCGACACGTCCGGCTCGATGGCGGCCAGGGAAGGGCCGAGCGACCGGATCAGCCTGGCCGCGGCCGCCGCCCAGGGCGGGCTGACCCTGTTCCCGGACAGCTCCTCGGTGGGGCTGTGGGCCTTCTCCTCCGACCTGGCGGGCGGGCTGCCCTGGCAGGAGCTGGTGCCGATCGGGCGACTCACCGAGCCGCTCGGCGCGGCACCGTCGCGGCGGGCCGCGCTCGCCGCGGCCAGCACCACGCTGCGCGATCGCCTCGGCGGCGAGACCGCCCTCTACGACACCGTCATCGCCGCCACCCGGGCCGTCCGCGCGGGTTACCAGCCGGGTGCCTCCAACGCGGTGGTGTTGATCACCGACGGGCGCAACGAGGTGGACGGCGGGATCGACCTGCCGACCGCGGTGCAGACCCTGCGCGCCGAGGCCGACCCGACCCGACCGGTCCCGCTGATCGCCATCGGCATCGGCCCGGACTCCGACATCGACGCCCTGCGCCAGCTCGCCGAGGCGACCGGCGGCGGCCAGGCCTACGTCGCCGAGAACCCCCAGGACATCCGCACGGTCTTCCTCGACGCCCTGTCCCAGCGCGTCTGCCGCCCCGGCTGCTGAGCGGCCGGACCACGTCCGGCCGCCCGTCGCCTGCGGTGCCCGGTCCTGCTCGACGTCGGCGGACCCGTAGTCCTCGTCGGCGTCCCGGCGCCGGGGCGGGCGACCGGCGAACCTGGAGTGATCGTCGATGATCGTTCCCGGCCGTGGCGATCCGGTGTGCTCGGATCGCACCACGTTCGGCGATGCTGTGAGCGCTAACATGCGGTCGCGTCGAGGCCGTTGGACGACGAGTACGAGAGGGGGTCGTCCAGATGGGGCAGCATGCTCGCATGCGCCAGTCCGCCACCGCGCCGGTGATGACCGACGTGGCCCGGCTGGCCGGGGTCTCGCACCAGACCGTGTCCCGGGTGGTCAACGACTCCCCGCACGTCAGCGCGCCCACCCGGGCCAAGGTGCTGGCGGCGATGGAGGAGCTGGGCTACCGGCGCAACGGCCTGGCCCGGGCGCTGGCCCGGCGCCGGTCGGGCACCCTGGGCGTGCTCACCTTCGACACCGTCCGCTACGGCCCGGTGTCGACCGTGTACAGCGTGGAGCAGGCGGCCAGCGCCGTCGGGCTGGGCGTGAGCATCGCGGTGGTCGACGGGGTGGACTCCGACGAGGTCGTCCGGGCGCTGGACCGGCTGCAGGACCAGTCGGTCGAGGGCATCGTGGCGCTGGCCCCGCAGCGCGGCGCGATGCAGGCGCTCACCGCCGAGTTGCGCTCGCTGCCCGCGGTGTTCGTCGGCGGGGTGTTCGGCGGCGGCGACTCCGGGCCGGACCCCGCGCACCCCCCGGCGATCGGCATCGACCAGTACGGCGGCGGCGGTGCGGCCACCCGGCACCTGCTCGACCTGGGCCACCGCACCGTGCACCACATCGCCGGCCCGCAGGACTGGCTGGACGCCACCTGGCGCGCCGAGGGCTGGCGGGACACCCTGGTCACCGAGGGGCGGCCGGTGCCGTCCCCGGTGGCCGGCGACTGGAGCGCCCGGTCCGGGTACCAGGCGATGCGCGCGCTGCTCGCCGTGGAGCCGGAGCTGACCGCGGTGTTCGCCGCCAACGACCAGATGGCCATCGGCGCGCTGAGCGCCCTGGACGACGCCGGTCGCCGGGTGCCCGAGCAGGTCAGCGTGGTGGGCTTCGACGACGTGCCGGAGGCGGAGTTCCTCCGGCCGCCGCTGACCACCGTGCGCCAGCACTTCACCGAGGCCGGCCGGCTCGCGGTGGCCATGCTGCTGGACCTGATCGGCCCGGACGGGACCGGCCCGGTCCCGG